>DATABP010000755.1:0-1576 GCA_036259515.1 Thermoanaerobaculia bacterium
CGACGAGGAGCTCGTCGGCGGCCAGGCGGCCGGCGAGATCGGCGGCGTCGGCGGTCGGCGGCGCCTCCAGCTCGGCCAGCCGCGGCTCCATCCCGCGCACCTCGGCGTCGAGGATCTCGAGCGCCGCCACCGTCTCGTAGAGCTCGCGCTCGGCGTCGGCCATCGCCGCCTCGTCGCCGCCGTCGACCAGCCCGGCCAGGCGCTCCGCCTTCGCCGCCACCCGCCGGCGCAGCGCCAGCCGCCGCTCGCGCAGCTCGGGGTCCACCGCCTCCTCGAGCGGCGCCTCGGCCTCGGCGAGGAGGGCGGCGAGGCTGCGCGCCCGCGCCCGCTCGGCGACGGCGAAGGCGCGGCGGTCGAAGCCGGCGGCGGGATCGCCGGCGTGGAGGGCCATCAGCACGTCGATCCACTCCTCGTAGACCTCCCGCCAGCGGCCGAGGAAGGTGGCCCGGAGCTCCGAGCCCGGCACCCGCAGGCGGGCGGCTTCGATCCGTTCGACGGACGCGGCGAGGCGCTTTTCCGCCTCGGCGAGGCGGCCGTCCCGGCGGAGGGCCGCGGCGAGGGCGGCGAGCGCCTCCGCCTCGCCCCACGGGTCGCGCTCGGCGGCGCGGCGCTCGACGGCGGCGGCGAGATCGGCGAGCGCGCCAGGGAGGTCGCCGGTGGCGAGCCGCGCCTGGCCGCGCTCGGCGCGGAGGAGCGTCGCCTCGCGCGGATGCTCCGCCGGGTCGAGGACGCGCTCCACCTCGGCGAGAGTGGAGAGCGCCGCCGCGGCGTCGCCGGACTCGCGCTCGGTGCGCGCGATCGCCAGGAGCGCCCGCACCTGTCCGGGCACGCTGCCCTCCTGGAGCCAGATCGCCAGCGCCTCGCGCTGCCGCAGGAGCGCGGTGGCGCGGTCGCCGGCGAGCTGGATGACGCGGCCGAGGACGTTGCGGGTGATCGCCTCGCCGTCCCGGTTGCCGGTCTCGATGCGGCCGGCGAGCGCCTCTTCGAGCAGCAGGCGGGCGCGATGGAGGTCGCCGAGCATCAGGTAGTTGGTGCCCAGGTTGTGGAGCACCCGTACCTCCCACAGCCGGTTGCCGCTCCGGCGGAAGATCGCCAGCGCCTCCTCGTAGAGGGCGAGCGCCCGCTCGACCTCGCCGAGGCCGGAGTGGAGCGCGGCGAGGTTGTTGAGGCCCTTCGCCTCGAGATCGGCGGAGCCGACGCGGCGCGCCAGCGCCAGCGCCTCCTCGTAGGCGGCGAAGGCGCGGTCCGGCTCGGCGAGCACGTCGTAGGCGCGGCCGGCGGTGGCCAGCGCGGCAGCGAGGTCGTCAAGGGCGCCGCCGGCGCGGAAGCCGGCGATGGACTCCTCGACGCAGGCGACGCCGCTCGCCAGCTCCCCGGCGCGCAGGCTCGACATGCAGAGGTGGTAGCCGGCCGAGGCGGCGGCCGCCGGGTCGCCCTCGGCGAGGAGGTCGCGCGCCGCGGCGAAGCGCGCGCCCGCCGCGGCCACGTCGCCGATCGCGTCGTGGGCCCTCCACGGAGCGGCGGCTCTCCGTGACAGGCCTGAGGTCGGCCGACGTCGTGGTCGCGGTGCCGCCCG
>DATABP010000756.1:0-1742 GCA_036259515.1 Thermoanaerobaculia bacterium
GGCTGGGCCCTCGCCCGGAGGGGCCGCCAGGCGCCGCCGACCGGCCCCAGCCTGCCGTCGCCGGCCGGCGAGTGGACGTGGCGCGGCCGCCGCGTCGCCACCTACCGCCGGGGCGAAGGGCCGCCGGTGGTCCTCGTCCACTCCATCCACGCCGCCGCCAGCGCCGGCGAGATGCGCGAGCTGTTCGAGCGGCTGGCGCGCGACCGCGCGGTGTGGGCCTACGACCTCCTCGGCTTCGGCGCCTCCGAGCGGCCGCGCACGACCTACCGCGCCGAGGACTACGTCGAGCTCCTCGGCGACTTCCTGCGCGAGGTGGTCGGCGGCCCGGCCGACGTCGTCGCCTCCTCGCTCTCCGGCGCCCACGCGATCGCGGCCGCCAGCCGCCGGCCCGAGCTCTTCCGCTCGCTGGTGCTGGTCAACCCGACCGGCGTCGTCACCCTGGCGAACGGCCGCGGCCCCGGCGCCCGGCTCGCCGAGGCGGCCTTCCGGGCACCGGTCCTGGGCGACGCCCTCTTCGGCCTCCTCACCTCGCGCCCGTCGCTCGCCTGGTACGACCGCAGGGCCTACCGCCACCGGCCCGCCGCCCCCGCCCGCCTCGACCGCCAGTGGGCCGCCGCCCACCAGCCGAACGCCCGCTTCGCCCCCGCCGCCTTCCTCGGCCACCGCCTGGCCCTCGACGTCGCCGCCGCCGTGCGCGACCTCTCCGTCCCGGCGCTGACCGTCTGGACGCCCCCCTCGGGCTTCCAGGACACCGACGCCGAGAGCCGCGCGATCGCCCAGCTCAACCCCCACCTCGCCAGCCGCGTCATCGAGGACGCGGGCGCCGTCCCCCACGAGGAGCGCCCCGCCGACTTCGAGGCGGTGGTGCGCGAGTGGTGGGAGGGCGTGGAGGCGTAGCGCTCAGCCGGCCAGCCCGGCGACGATCTCCCGCAGCGCCCGGAAGCCCTCCACCAGCCGCGGCGACGGCCGGCCGACCAGCGCCTCCGGCACGCGGTAGACGCGGCACCTCCGCACGAAGTCGAGGTCCTGCCAGGCCGGGTTGGCGAGCACCACGTCCGGGCGCACCTTCTCGGGAGCGACGCCGCACCAGGAGAGGACCATCGCGTCCGGGGCGAGCTCGCGCACCTCCTGGTCGGTGAGCGGACGGCTCTTGACCTCCTCGCCGGCGAGCGGGTTCTCGCCGCCGGCGCGCGCGATCAGCTCGCTGGCCCAGGAGAGGCGGCCGGGGGCGATCACCGGCTTGGGCCACCACTGGAGGAGGAGGCGGGCCCGGCGGCCCGGCGGCGCGGGCGCCGGCTCGCCGATCCCCAGCGCGCGCTCCATCTCCGCCGCCACCTCCTCGCCGCGCTCGGGCACCCCGACCAGCCCGGCGATCCACCGCACGTCGCGGGCGACGTCGGCCAGCGACGTGGGCTCGGGCGCCACGTAGGGCAGGCCGGCGCGGTCGAGGGCCTCGACCACCCGCTCGTGGCCGGGGACGGTCAGCGAGGCGAGGACCAGGTCGGGGGCGAGCGCCGCCACCCTGGCGACGTCGACGTCGAGGTCGGGACCGACGCGGGGGAGGCCGGCGACCGCCTCCGGCGGCCAATCGGAGTGGTCGTCGACGCCGACCAGGAGC
Source organism: Thermoanaerobaculia bacterium (assembly GCA_036259515.1). GTDB lineage: Bacteria > Acidobacteriota > Thermoanaerobaculia > Multivoradales > JBCCEF01 > DATABP01. The sequence goes on from DATABP010000756.1 coordinate 1,619, forward strand.
CCGGCACAGCCCAGGGCGGCGAGGATCTCGGTGTTCGAGCAGGTCAGCGAGACGACGCGCATGGCGGCTCGACTGTAACCCGGTCGGCGGGGCTCGGGCTCGTCGACCGCACGCGCGCCGCGTC
>DATABP010000757.1:0-1679 GCA_036259515.1 Thermoanaerobaculia bacterium
CGCGAGCGGCAGCTCGACGAGCCCGCCGGCGAGGAGCTCGACCCGCAGCCTGCCCGGCGGCCGCGCCAGGGCGAGCCGCTCCTTCGCCGCCAGCATCGCCACCTCCCAGAACGAGACGGCGGACACGCACAGCTCGTCGCCGGCGAGGGCGCGATCGGCCATCCGGCGGGCGCGGGCGCCCAGCCGCTCGCTGCCCGTCGCGAGCCAGAGGAGCGCGTGCGTGTCGAGCAGGATCAACCGAGCGCCTCCCACTCGACTTCGAGCGGCGAGATCACGTCGCCGGTGATCTCCACGGCGCCCCGATGGATGCCGAAGAGGCTCTTCGGCTTGACGACGTACGGCACCAGCCGGCTCACCGGCCTCCCGTTCTTGGTGATCACCACGCTCTCTCCCGTCTCGGCCACCTCGTCCATGAGCTGAAGGCACTTCGCCTTGAACTCCGAAGCCTTCATCTCACGCTCCCGTGACTTGACCATGGTCACCTCCATGGTCATCAACATTCTCGATCCACCAGGTCATTCCCGTCCCCCTTGCTCCTGCCGCACGACAGGGAAGACGGAAACGGCCGGGTGAAACCTTGCCGGCCGAGCGGGGCCTCGCCGCTGGGAAGCTTCTCCTTCGGGTCGAGGTTCCTCCCGGTCGATCCGGGTCCTCCTCGATCCCCTCGCCTACAATCGTCTCCCATGCTCCGCCTCGGTCCCGTCGCCGTCGACCCGCCGCTCTTCCTCGCCCCGATGGCCGGGGTGACCGACCAGGACTTCCGCCTCATCGTGCGGCGGATCGGTGGCGTCGGCGTGGTGGCGATGGAGTTCGTGTCCTCGAAGATGCTCCTCGCCGGGGACCGTCGGCTCGAGCCGGTGATGCGCTTCTCGGACGAGGAGCGGCCGCTGGCGATCCAGGTCTACGGCGGCGACGCGGCGACGATGGCGGAGGCGGCGCGCATCGTGGAGGCGATCGGCGCCGACCTCGTCGACGTCAACATGGGCTGCCCGGCGAACAAGGTGCTGCGCGGCTGCGCCGGCGCGGCGCTGATGGGCGACCTCGGGCTGGCGCGGCAGATCGTGCGCGAGGTGGCGCGCGCGGTGTCGATCCCGGTGACGGTGAAGTTCCGCCTCGGCCTCGACGAGCGGCGGCGCAACCACATGGAGCTCGGCCGCATCTGCGAGGGCGAGGGCGCCGCCGCCGTCGCCCTCCACGCCCGCACCGCGCGCCAGATGTTCACCGGCCGCGCCGACTGGCGGGAGATCGCGCGGCTCGAGCAGGCGCTGTCGATCCCGGTGATCGGCAACGGCGACGTGACCCGGGCCGACGACGCGGTGGCGATGCTCCGCGAGACCGGCTGCGACGGGGTGATGATCGGCCGCGGCGCCACCCGGAACCCCTGGATCTTCCGCCAGGCGGCGGCGCGGCTCTCCGGCGGCCGGCTCGCCGAGCCCACCCTCGACGACCGCCGGCGCCTGATCCTCGACCACTTCGCCACCGTGATCGAGCGCGAGCCCGAGGTCCAGGCGCTCCACAAGCTGCGCGCCTTCACCAACCAATACAGCCGCGGCCTCCCCGCCGGCGAGCGCCTGCGCCGCCAGATCAGCGGCCACCGCACGCCCGGCGACTTCGTGGCGGCGGTGGAGCGCCACTTCGTCGAGATCTGCGAGCTGGAGCGGGCGGCGTGAGGGGCGGGG
>DATABP010000758.1:0-7572 GCA_036259515.1 Thermoanaerobaculia bacterium
CAGCTCGACGCGAGCCGCGGTCAGGCGCTCGCCGCCTCCCGCCGCGCCGCCGAGGACGCCCGCCTCGCCGCCCGGCAGGGGCGCGACGAACGGCTCGACGAGGTCCGCCGCGAGCAGCGCGAGATGCGCGAGCGGATGCGCCGCGACCTCGAGCGCCGCCTGGAGGACGCCCGCCGCGAGGCCGAGGACCACTCGGCGCTCGATCCCGGCGCGGCGGCGGCGGTCCAGGCGGAGGCGCTCGCCGCGGCGGCCGTCGCCCTCGAGGAGGTCGAGCGGATGCTCGCCGACGGCAGCCTCGAGCGCCAGATCGAGCTGTCCCTGGCCGATCTCGACGGGTCCCTGCCGGCGCTCGTCGGCAGCTCGGTCCGCCTCGGCCTCGGCGCCGCCACCGCCGCGCTGGCCGGGCTCGACCTCTCCGAGATGGCGGAGGTCGAGGAGGAGATCGCGGCCGCCATGGCCGAGATGGAGCGCGAGCTGGCGGAGCTGGGGCCGGAGCGCCAGGCCGAGATCGCCGACGCCCTCGCCGAGCTCGAGGCCGAGATGCCGGCCATCCAGGCGGAGATCGAAGCCGCCATGGCCGAGGTGGAGCGCGAGCTCGCCGCCGAGGGTCCGGAGATCGAAGCCGAGCTGGCGGCGGCCCTCGCCGAGCTGGAGACCGAGATGCCGCTGATCGAGGCGGAGATCGCGGCGGCGATGGCCGAGCTCGAAGCCGAGATGCCCGAGATCGAGGCGGAGATCGAAGCCGCGCTGGCCGAGGTCGAGCGCGAGCTGGCGGCGATCGCGGCCGAGCTGGAGGAGGAGGAGGAAGCGGCCGGCGACGAGGAGGAGGCCGAGCGGGAGGCGATCGAGTCCGAGGAGATCGAACCCGAGACTCCGTAGCCCGCGTCGCCTCACGAGCGACTCACCGCGGCCCGGCCTCCCCCGAGGGAGCCGGGCCGCTTTCGTTCCTGGCTCGCCGTCGGCCGTCACTTCAGCGTGTAACGTTTTTTCGCGATCTCTCGCCATCATGGTCGAGCCGTTCACGACCGGCCTTCGGGCCGCAGTGGCCCCACGAGCCGACCCTGAGAAAGGAGAGATGCGATGTCCGAAGTGAAGCGTCCCGACGCACGGAAGGTGTTCGAGATCCTGCAGCGCAGTGAGCTGGTGAACCTCGATGTCCCGGTGCGACAGCTCGCCGACTCCGTGTCGAAGCTCGAGGAGGTCGCCGGCTACGTGATCGCCTGGGAGAAGTACGTCCTGGTGGTCGCTAGCGAGCTGGCGCAGGTCTCGAACCCGGCGACCCGCGGCTAGGGTCCGGAGGGAGAGATGAGCATCGAGATGGCGGTCCGGGTGGAGCAACGAGCGGTCGAGTGGCTGGCGGCGAACGTCGCCTTCTTCGATCCGCAGAACGCCGAACGGCGCTTGGAGCTCCTGGCCAGGAAGTCGCTCATCGAGCTCGCCCTGCTCGTGGGGCTGCGGGTACGAACGGACCCTCGCCCGCTGAGCGACGCCTACCGTGAGCTGCTCGACGGCGTGGAGCGGGTCTACCGACGGGCCTCCTATCGCGACCTCGCCGCCCGCGACCCGCGGGCGCTGCTGCTGTATGCGGCGACGCACGCGGCGATGCGGCTCTGCGGCCGGGAGGACGCGGCGTTCCACCACGTCCTCGGGCAGCAGGCGGCGGGGCGGTATGCGATCCATTTCGAGCGCATCCCGTACCGCCATCTCGACCTCGTCCACACCCTCGAGCTGTGCGGCATCGAGGCGCCGCCGCTGGCCCGCTCGGAGGCGGTGCTGCCGCTCTCGCTGCTGGCGGCGGACCCGTCGATCGTGCAGCTTTCGGACAGCGACCTCTACGCGATCACCCACACCGCCTTCTACGCCACCGACTTCGGCCGACAGCCGCGGCGAGGAGGCACCACCCTGCCGCTCGGCCGCACACTCGACCTGCTCGAGGGCCTGCTGACCGTCACCCGCGGCCGCCGCAACTGCGATCTGGTCGGCGAGCTGGTGGCGGCCTGCGCGTGCTTCGGCCACGTGACCTCGCCGGAGCTGGAGCGGAGCTGGTGCCTCCTCGCGGCGACGCAGCGCGACGACGGCCACGTGCCTGGCCCGCCCGGCGTCCTGCCGCCGGACGTCGACGACCTGCCGCCGGATGTCCGCGTCTGGGCGACCTGCTACCACACCACGATCGTCGCCGCGCTCGCCGGTCTTCTGGCGCGTAGCGCCAGGCCCTCCGGCCGCGACCTGTCGGCGCGCATCGCCCGGAGCGCGGCCGACGTGCCGGCGGCGGACCTCACGGAGGCGCTGAGCCGCGCCTGCCGGCGGCTGGCCGCCGGCGGCACCCTCCACGACCGCGTCGCGGTGCTCCACGCCGAGCAGCGGGCGCCTTGTGGCCTCCTCTCCCGCCAAGACGTGGCGGCCCTCTTCGCGGAGCTCGAGACCCTCTGGGACGGCGCGTTCGACGTGCCCGCGGTTCGTGGCGACGAGCTCCTCGTGCTCGACGAGGCGGCAAGGAGCTGGCAGATCGAGAGTTCGGGGCTCCGGGGGCTTCGAGAGCGACTGGCGCAGGAGGTCGCCCGTCTGCCCCCCGACGAGCGGCCCGCCCCGCTCGCGCTCATCGCCGCCGGTATTCCGCCGACCTGGCAGCCCAGCGCGGCGACGCGGCTCGAGCCGGCGGACTTTCTCGTCGAGACGGTGGCCCGCTCGGCCCAGCGCCTGGCGACGCTCGTCGACCTCGCCGGCCTCCCGGTGGCCGACGATCCCGCCTGGCAGCAGGTCGTGGAGACCTATGCCGAAGCGGCGACGGCAGCTTGCCGCGAGTACCGGCTGCTCGAGACGGCCGCGCTCCTGCGCGGGCTCTGCGCCCTCGGCCAAGCGCACCACCGGGTCGCTCGCGATTTGGCCGAGTACCTCCTGCGCCAGCAGACTCACGAAGGTTGGTTCGGACATCCGGGGATCGACGACGAGGTCGAGCGCGAGCGGCAGCAGCGCGGCTGGACGCGAGCCGTCGTCGTCGCTCTGGCGGAGCTCGGAGCGGCGTGGCAGGAGGCGGCGAATCGGCCGGCCGCGCTGCGCCGTCCGGCCTGAGAGCGCCGCGACGGACGACGAAGGCGGGGACCTCGCGCGCGCCCTACAACAGCATCCCCGCGATCGTCGCCGTCTGGAAGCACGCCAGCGAGCCGGCGATCATCGCGCGGAGGCCGAGCCGCGCCAGGTCCTGCTTGCGCTCCGGGGCGATGCCGCCGATGCCGCCGATCTGGATGGCGATCGACGAGAAGTTCGCGAAGCCGCAGAGCGCGTAGGTGGCGATCGTCTGGCTGCGCGCCGAGAGCTCGCCGGCGCCGACCATCCGCTGCATCTCGGCGTAGCCGACGAACTCGTTCAAGATCGTCTTGATCCCGAGGAGCGCCCCGACCTCGTCCGCCTCCGCCCACTCGACGCCCATCAGCCAGGCGAGCGGGCGCAGCACCCAGCCGAGGATCGACTGGAGCGTCAGCCCCTCGACGCCGAACCATCCCGCCACCCCGCCGATCGCCGCGTTGAGCATGGCGATCAACGCGATGAAGGCGAGCAGCATGGCGCCGACGTTCAGCGCCAGGGTGAGCCCCGCCCCGGCGCCCTCGGCGGCGGCGTCGATCACGTTGGCCCACGGCCGCTCCGGGTCGAGCTTGACCGTCCCCTTGGTCAGGCTCTCCTCGGTCTCGGGGAACATCAGCTTGGCCATCACCAGCGCCGCCGGCGCCGACATCACCGAGGCGGCGATCAGGTGCCCGGCCGGCACCCCCATCCCCACGTAGGCGGCGAGCACCCCGCCGGCGATCGTGGCGAACCCGCCGGTCATCACCGCCATCAGCTCCGACTTCGTCATCGTGCCGACGTACGGCCGGATGAGGAGCGGCGCCTCCGTCTGCCCGACGAAGATGTTCCCCGACGCCGACAGCGACTCCGCCCCCGACGTCCCCATCAGCCACATCATCACCCGCGCGAACGCCTTCACCACCCACTGGATCCACCCCAGGTAGTAGAGGACGGTGATGAAGCTCGAGAAGAAGATGATCGTGGGCAGCACCTTGAAGGCGAAGAAGTGCTCCCCGAAGCCTTCGCCGAAGATGAAGCTCGCCCCGGCGTCGGTGAAGTCGAGGAATGCGGTCACCGCGTCCGTCGCCCCGGCGAACAGCGCCTGCCCCGCCCGCGTGCGCAGGATGAGCAGGGCGAAGACGAACTGGAGCGCCGTGCCGGTGGCGACCGTCCTCCAGGGGACGGCCCGCCGGTTGGTCGACAGCAGCCAGGCGATGACGAGCATGACCAGCATGCCCGCGAGCGGGATCATCCAGCGCATGGGTCGGGTCTCCGCGCGGGAGGAGAGCAGAAAGGGGGCGGGAGGGTCAAGGAGGGCACCCCGGGTGAGGTGCGGGCGGCGCTCGGGCCGAAGGGCCGGGCCGGCGAGCTACTCGACCGCCTCCCGCCGATCGCCGTCCCGCCGACCGCCCTCCTCCACCCAGACCGTCTTCGCGTTGACGAGCTCGCGGATGCCGAGCTCGCCCAGCTCGCGGCCGTAGCCGGAGTCGCGGATGCCGCCGAAGGGGAGACGGGGATCGCTCTTGACGCCGGCGCCGACGAAGCAGCAGCCGGCGGCGAGGCGTCGGGCGACGCGCTCGCCGCGGGCGTGGTCGCGGGTGAACACCGCCGCCCCGAGCCCGTAGACCGACCGGTTCGCCAGCTCGACCGCCTCCTCCTCCCCCGCCACCCGCACCAGCGCCGCCACCGGGCCGAACACCTCCTCGTCGAAGGCCGCCATCCCCGGCTCGACGCCGGCGAGAACGGTCGGCGGGTAGTACGCGCCCGGCCCGTCCGGCACCTCGCCGCCGAGGAGCAGCCTCGCCCCCGCCTCGACGCTCCGCCGCACCTGCTCGTGCAGGTCGTCCCGCAGGTCCCAGCGCGCCTGGGGGCCGAGGTCGTTCGACTCGTCGGACGGGTCGCCCATCCTCTTCATCGCCATCCTCTCGACGAACAGGCGCTCGAAGTCGTCGTAGACCGTGTCGACGACCAGGAAGCGCTTCGCCGCGATGCAGCTCTGGCCGGAGTTGATCAGGCGCCAGTCGACGCAGGTCTCGGCGGCGTGCTCCAGGTCGGCGTCCTCGAGCACCAGGTAGGGATCGCTGCCGCCGAGCTCGAGCACGGTCTTCTTGATCACGCTCCCCGCCTTCGCCGCCACGGCCGCGCCGGCGGCGGTCGAGCCGGTCAGGGTCACCGCCGCCACCTTCGGGTGCTCGATGACGGCGTCGACCTGCTTCGAGCCGATCAGGAGCGATCGGAACAGGTCGCCCGGAAAGCCGGCCTCGCGCAGCACCTCCTCGATCGCCAGGGCGCAGCCGAAGACGTTCGAGGCGTGCTTCAAGACCGCGCCGTTGCCGGCGACGAGGTTGGGGGCGGCGAAGCGGAAGACCTGCCAGAAGGGGAAGTTCCAGGGCATCACGGCGAGGATCACGCCGAGCGGCTGGAAGGTGACGTAGGAGCGGCGGGCCTCGGTCTCGACGTGCCGGTCGGCGAGCATCGCGTCCGCGTGCTCGGCGTAGTGCTCGCACACCCAGGCGCACTTGTCCGCCTCGGCGCGACCCTGCCGGACGGGCTTCCCCATCTCGCGCGCCATCAGCGCCGCGTGGTCGTCGCGGCGGGCGCGCAGGAGCTCGGCGGCGCGGCGCAGGCACGCGGTGCGCTCGGCGAAGGGGGTGTGGCGCCAGTCGAGGAAGGCGCGGTGGGCGGCGTCGACCGCCGCCGCCGTCTCGGCCGGGCGCATCTCGTCGTAGCAGGCGACGGTCTCGCCGGTGGCGGGGTCGACGCTGTCGATGGTCATCGCGGGGCGGTCCCTCCGCCGCCCGGCCGTGCAAGCCGCCGGCCGCCCTACCCGCCGCCGCCCGCGTCGAGCCAGCGGTAGAAGTCCCCCTCGGTGGTGAGGATCAGCGAGGTGTCCGGGCCGATCGTCGACTGCAGGGTCTCCAGGCTCTCGAGCAGCTCGTAGAAGCGGCGGGAGTCGGGAGACTGGTCGTAGGCGGCGGCGTAGATGCCGGCGGCCTCTGCGTCGGCGCGGCCGCGGATCTCTTCGGCCTGGCGGTAGGCGTCGGAGGTGATCTCCTTGATCTCGCGCTCGCGCTGGCCGTCGATGCGGGCGGCCTCCCCCTGGCCCTCGGAGATGTAGCGGGCGGCGATGCGGCGGCGCTCGGAGATCATCCGGTTGTAGACGTTCTGGCGCACGTCCTCGACGTAGTTCAGGCGCTTGAGGCGCACGTCGAGGATCTCGATGCCGAGGTCGCCGGTGCGCGCCTGGCTGCTCCGGAGGATCTCGGCGCGGATCTTCTCGCGGCCGTGCTCGATCGGCACCAGCTCGGAGGTCTCGCCCTCGGCGAGCGAGAGGTCGGGCGCCGGGGTGCGGTTCGAGGCGCGCACCAGCTCGACGAGGTCGTGGTTGGCGATCGCGTCGCGGGTCTCGCCGTCGATGATGTCGTCGAGCCGCGTGCGAGCGCCGCGCTCGTCGCGCAGGCGCTGGAAGTAGAGGAGCGGGTCGGTGATCCGCCAGCGGGCGTAGGCGTCGACCAGGATCGAGCGCTTGTCGCGCGTCGGCAGGCGGTTGACCTCGCCGTCCCACTCGAGGAAGCGGCGGTCGAAGCGGTGGACCTTCTGGACCAGGGGCAGCTTCCAGTGGAGGCCGGCCGCGGTGACCGGCGGGCCGACCGGGGCGCCGAACTGGGTGACGATCACCTGCTCCCCCTCGTCGACCTGGTAGACGGCCGACGAGAGGAGCAGCACGAGGACGAGGGCGCCGGCGAGGGCGACGACGCGGAGCATCAGCCGCCCCCTCCGCTCGCCGCGGCGGCGGTCGCGGGCGTGGTCGGGCCGCCCTGGAGGTCGAGGAGCGGCGTCAGGTTGCCGGCGGCGTCGCCGTCGATCACCAGCTTCCTGCCGGCGCGCGGCAGCACGGTCGCCATCGTCTCGAGGTAGAGGCGCTTCCGCATCACCTCGGGGGCGCGGCGGTACTCGGCGAGGAGCGACTCGAAACGGGCCGCCTCGCCACGGGCGCGGTTGACGCGGTCGAGCGCGTAGCCCTCGGCGACCTGGATCGTCTGCTGCGCCTCGCCGCGGGCGCGCGGCACCACCTCGTTGTAGCGCGCCTCGGCGGTGTTGATCAGCTCGGAGCGGCGCTGCTCGGCCTGGTTGACCTCGTTGAACGAGGGCATCACCGGGTCCGGCGCGTGGACGTTCTGGAGCACCACCTGCTCGACGTGGAGGCCGGTCTCGTACTGGTCGGCGAGCGCCTGGAGCTTCTGCTCGACGAGCGCCGCCAGCTCGTCGCGGCCGACGGTGATCACCTCGTTGACGGTGCGGTCGCCGACCACCTCCTGCATCACCGCCTCGCTCATCGCGCGGAAGGTCTCGTCGACGTTGCGCACGCGGAAGAGGTAGCGGTAGGCGTCGACGATGCGGTACTGCACCACCCACTCCACGTAGGCGATGTTGAGGTCGCCGGTGAGCATCAACGACTCGTCGTCGAAGCTGCCGGCGGCGTACTCGGTGCGGTCGCCGCCGGCGCCGCCG
>DATABP010000759.1:0-2568 GCA_036259515.1 Thermoanaerobaculia bacterium
CGGCCGGGCCGCCGCTCGCGCCCGTCCGGCCCGACGGCCGGCGCGCCCGCCGCCGGAGGCTCGGGCGGCGCTTGCGGCACGCCGGCCTCAGGCGTTGCTGACCCGCTTGCGGCCCTTGCGGCGCCGGCGCGACAGCACGGCGCGGCCGGCCCGGGTCCGCATGCGGACCAGGAACCCGTGGGTGCGCTTGCGGCGCAGCTTGTTCGGCTGAAAAGTCCGCTTCACGGCTCTTCCTTCCTCTGATGCATCCTCGATGCTGCGACCAGACGACGTATTGGCGGAGAGGGTGGGATTCGAACCCACGGACCGCTTGCGCGGTCAACGGTTTTCGAGACCGCCCCGTTCGACCACTCCGGCACCTCTCCATGCGGATCACGGGCGAAGCGCGCCTTGGCGGAGAGGGTGGGATTCGAACCCACGGTAGGGGGTCGCCCTACACACGCTTTCCAAGCGTGCTCCTTAAGCCACTCGGACACCTCTCCAGAGACTGCCGCCTCGTCAAAGAACCGGCTGCTTCGCCCGCAGGCGAGCGAAGAAACCCTTGATCAGCGCCGAGCATTCCGCCTCCAGGACCCCGCCGACCACCGTCAGCCGGTGGTTGAGCCGCGGGTCCTGGACCAGATTGCCCAGGCTGCCGCAGAAGCCGCCCTTCGGATCGGGAGCGCCGAACACCAGACGCTCCACCCGGGCATTGATCAGCGCGCCGGCGCACATCGCGCACGGCTCCAGGGTGACGTAGAGGGTGGTGCCGATCAGGCGCCACCCCTCCACCCGCCGAGCCGCCCGCCCGAGCGCGATCAGCTCGGCGTGGGCCAGGGGATCGCCGGCGATCTCGCGCCGGTTGTGGCCGCGGCCGAGCAGCTCGCCCCGCCGCACCACCACCGCGCCGATCGGCACGTCCCCGTGCTCCGCCGCCCGCTCCGCCTCGGCGAGGGCCCGGCGCATCCAGCGCTGGTCGTCGTGCTGCTCGGCGGCTCGCTCGGACACACACCCGCACCCTCGCCCCGAAGGGCGAAGGGGCATCGTACACGAGAGCGGCCGGCGAGGGCAAACGCGGGGCGGCGCGACGGAATCCCGCCCCCCTCGCGGGCGTTCTTTACATCCGCCGGGGCGCCGCGTACGATGGCGCCGGCCAGCGGGGGACGAAGGGCTCGGGTCCCGTGCATCGGCAGACGCCGAACCTCGTCAGGCCCGGAAGGGAGCAGCGATAAGGCGTCGCCGCCGAGTGCCGCGGGGAAGCCGGAGCCCTTCGTCGCCCGCTCGCCCGCCGCCGCCCACACCACGAGAGCCCCCCCTTCCCGATGACCTACCAGGTCCTGGCCCGGAAATGGCGACCGCAGGACTTCGCCAGCCTGATCGGCCAGCAGCCGATCGTCACCGCGCTGACCAACGCGCTCGGCGAGGGAAGGATCGCCCAGGCGTACCTCTTCTCCGGCATCCGCGGCGTCGGCAAGACGACGGCGGCGCGGCTCCTCGCCAAGGCGCTCAACTGCGTCGAGGGGCCCACCGCCACCCCGTGCAACCGCTGCGTCGCCTGCCGCGAGATCACCGCCGGCTCGGACCTCGACGTCATCGAGGTCGACGCCGCCACCTACTCGAAGGTCGAGCAGGTCCGCGAGCTGACCGAGAGCCTGCGCTACGGACCGGCGCGCGACCGCTACAAGGTGGTCGTCCTCGACGAGATCCACCGCCTCTCCCGGCAGGCGTTCGACGCGCTGCTCAAGATCGTCGAGGAGCCGCCGGCGCACCTGGTGTTCGTCTTCGCCACCACCGAGGCCGAGGCGGTGCCGGCGACCATCCTCTCGCGCTGCCAGGAGTTCCACTTCCGCCGCGTGCCGGCCGACGAGCTCGCCCGGCACCTCGCCGCCATCTGCGAGGCCGAGGGCATCCGCGCCTCCGAGGCCTCGCTGCGCCTGGTCGCCCGCGCCGGCGAGGGCAGCGTGCGCGACGCCGTGGCGCTGCTCGACCAGCTCGCCACCTTCGGCGCCGGCGCGATCGCCGACGAGGACGCGGCGCGGCTCCTGGGCGGCCTCGACACGGCGCTCCTCCACCACCTCCTGGCGGCGATCGTCGGCGGCGACGGGGCGGCGGTGGCGCGGCTCGCCGGCCGGCTCGAGGAGGAGGGATGGGACCCGCGCAGCGTCTACTCCCAGTTCCTCGCCTACTGCCGCGACGGCCTCCACCTGGCGCTCGCCGGCGGCGGCGCGGCGGCGCGCGTCGACCTGCCGGAGGAGGAGGCGGCGGCGCTCGCCGATCTCGCCGCCGGCGCCGGCTACGAGAACCTCCTCCGCCTGCTCCACCAGCTCCTCGCCGCCGAGCAGATCGTCCGCCGCAGCGAGAACGGCTACATCGCCGCCGAGATCGCCTGGCTGCGCGCCGCCGAGCTGCCCAAGCTGGTGCGGGTGGAGGAGCTTCTGGGCGGCGGCCCGGCGGCGCGGGGGGGGAGGGGGAGCGAGACGGCGCGGCGGGCGGTGGCGGGAGTGGAGGAGGACGGATCGACGAGAAGGGTGAGCTCCGGATCGGCGGTCGCCGGCGAGACCGCCTCGCGGAGGCGCGGCGCCGCGCCGG
>DATABP010000760.1:0-10637 GCA_036259515.1 Thermoanaerobaculia bacterium
CGGCGGCGCCGCCGGCGGCGAGGGCGAGGGCGAGGACGAAGGGCTTCCAGATCCTCTTCATGGCGTCACCTCGGGGGCTACGGAGGACAGGTGAGGGTGGGGCACTGACAACCCCACGGCGTCGAGTAGCACGACATGCAGACCGGCCCGTCGTTGGTCGAGCAGCAGGTCTTGAGGTCCGAGCAGCGCGCCGCCTCCGCCGGAGCGACGAAGAACCCGGCCGCCGCGGCGACGACGAGGACGAGGGCGAGCAGGTACGGCTTGAGCGAGCGTCGGATCATGCGAGCCTCCAGGGACGGCGGGGAGGACCATCCCTCCCCACCCTAGGGTGCCGCCCGTCCGCGAGCCGGGGACATCCGCGTCACCCCTTGCACTTCTACATGAGCCCGTGCTACCGTCCGCTTCCTGTAGAAGCACAAGGTATCGGAGACGACACCGATGGGCGAACGATTCGACCTCCCGCAAGGCACGCTCGACCTCCTGATCCTGCGCGTCGTGGCGCTGCAGCCGATGCACGGCTGGGCCATCTCGGAGCGCCTGCACGAGGTGTCGCACGCCACGCTGACCATCCCACAGGGCTCGCTCTACCCCGCCCTGCACCGACTGGAGAGGCGGGGCTGGATCGAGGCCGAGTGGGGCGAGTCGGAGAACAACCGCCGCGCCAAGTTCTATCGCCTCACCGCCAGCGGCCGCCAGCAGCTCGCCCGCGAGACGGCCGCCTGGAAGAAGCTGACCACCGCCGTCGAGCTCGTGCTCGCGATGCGCTGAGCGGCGCCGGAGGATCGATCGTGCATCGAATCGCGAGCGAGCTCCGCTACCGCCTGCGCGCGTTGCTGCGCAACGGCGAGATGGAGGCCGAGCTGGACGACGAGCTGCGGTTCCATCTCGACCGTCACGCCGAGAAGCTGATGGCCGCCGGTCTGCCGCGCCGGGAGGCGGAGCGCCAGGCGCGCATCGCCTTCGGCGGCGTCGCGCGGATCAAGGAGGACGCGCGGGCGGCGTGGGGGCTGGCGCTCTTCGAGACGACGCTCCAGGACCTGCGCTGCACCGTGCGGGCGCTGCGCAAGCGGCGCGACCTCACCTTCGGCATCGTCGCCACGCTGGCGCTCGGCATCGGCGCCAACGCCACCATGTTCGGCATCGTCGACCGGCTGCTCGTCCGGGCGCCGGCGACCATGCTGGACCCGGAGCGCGTGCACCGCGTCTACCTCCACACCTCACCGGACGGCGAGGCTGCGACGGACCGCAACCTGGCGTTCCCCCGCTACCTGGACGTGGCGCGCGGGACGTCCTCGTTCGACGTCGTGGCGGCGTTCCAGACGCGGCAGGTCGGGGTGGGCGAGGGCGCCACCCTGCGCGAGGTCCCGGTGACCGTGGCGAGCGCCGCTTTCTTCGACCTCTTCGCCGCCCGGCCCGCGCTCGGGCGCTTCTTCACCGCCGCCGAGGACGTCGTGCCGGAAGGATCGCCGGTGGTGGTGCTCGGCCACGCCTTCTGGCAGAGCCACTTCGGCGGACGGCGCGACGTCCTCGGCCAGCCGCTGCGCGTCGACCGGCTGACCGCCACCATCGTCGGAGTCGCCCCGGAAGGCTTCGTCGGCATGGCCGACCAGGGCGTTCCGGCGGCCTACGTGCCGATCACCGCCTTCGCCCATTCGCTACGCGGGCCGGACTACGCCGGCGGCTACGGCTGGAGCTGGCTCGAGCTGGTGGCTCGCCGCAAGCCGGGCGTGCCCCTCGCCACCGCGGAGGCGGACCTCACCCAGGCGCTCGGCCGGAGCTGGCGCGCCGCCGCCGAGCAGGATCCCGGCTGGGGCAGTGCGGAGGACGCGCGTCCGCGCGGGGAGCTGGCTCCCGTCCACGTGCAGCGGGGCCCCGACGCCACCGCCGACTCCCGCGTCGCCACCTGGATCGCCGGCGTGGCGCTCGTCGCCCTGCTGGTCGCCTGCGCCAACGTCGCCAACCTGCTCCTCGCCCGCGCCCACGGCCGGCGGCGCGAGATCGCAATGCGCATCGCACTCGGGGTGAGCCGCGGACGGCTCCTCCGCCACCTGGCGATGGAGAGCCTGGTGCTCGCGCTCCTCGGCGGCGGGGCGGGGCTGCTGCTCGCCGAGTGGGGCGGCGGCGCGCTGCGGAGGCTCTTCCTGCCCGAGGAAGCCGCCGCCGTGGTGCTCGCCGACGGCCGCACGCTGCTCTTCGCCGGCGGCCTGACGCTGCTGGTGGCGCTGCTCACCGGTCTCCTGCCGATCCTGCACTCCCGGCGGACCGACCTCGCCGACGCCTTCCGAGCGGGCATGGGCGAGGGCCAGGATCGCCGCTCGCGGGCGAGCGCGGGGCTCCTCGTGCTGCAGACGACGCTGTCGGTGCTGCTGCTGGTCGGCGCCGGCCTCTTCGTCCGCAGCCTGCACAACCTCCTCTCGCTGCGCCTGGGCTACGACGTCGACCCGGTGCTGTTCGCGGCGGCGAACCCGCGCGGCGTCGAGCTGAGCGACGCGGAGACCGCGGGGCTGAACCGGCGGCTGCTCGCCGCCGCGCAGGCGATGCCGGGAGTCCGCTCCGCCGCGCTCGCCGCCTCGGTGCCGTTCTGGAGCAACGAGGGCCGCGGGCTGTGGGTCGAGGGGATCGACGAGGTCGGCAAGCGGGGCAGCTTCGTCCTCCAGGCCGCCACGCCCGGCTACTTCGAGACCCTCGGCACCCGCATCCTCCGCGGACGCGCGTTCGACGAGCGCGACGGCGAGCGCTCGCCGCGGGTGGTGGTGGTGAGCGACGGCATGGCGCGCGCGCTGTGGCCGGGCCGCGATCCCCTCGGCCGCTGCCTGCGCATCGGCGAGCCCGACGCGCCGTGCACCACGGTCATCGGCATCGCCGAGCACGTCCGCAGCCGCGACCTGTTCGACGCGCGGGAGCACTCCTACACCATCCCGGCCAGCCAGTACGGCAGCCCGATGTACCCGCAGCTCTTCGTGCGGGCGGAGGGCGACGCGGCGGCGCTCGTCGAGCCCCTGCGGCGACGGCTCCAGCGGGAGATGCCGGGGGCCGCCTACGTCCGCGTGCTCACCCTGCGGTCGCTGGTCGATCCCAACCTGCGCGCCTGGCGCTTCGGCGCCGTCATGTTCACCGCCTTCGGCGGGCTGACCCTGGCGCTGGCGGCGATCGGGCTCTACAGCCTGCTCGAGGTGAGCGCCGCACGCCGCCGCCGCGAGCTCGGCGTGCGGGTGGCGCTCGGCGCTTCGACCCGCGACGTGGTGCGGCTGATCGTGACCCACGGCCTGCGCCTGGTGCTGCTCGGCGTCGCGCTCGGTGGTGCGCTCGCGCTGTGGGCGGCACCCAGCCTCGAGAGCCTGATGGTCCACGAGTCGGTGCGCGACCCGCTGGTGTACGGCGTGGTGGCGGCGTTACTGCTGGCGGCCGCGCTCCTCGCCAGCATCGCGCCGGCCTGGCGGGCGCTGCGCCTGGACCCCACGCTGGCGCTGCGCGCCGACTGAGCCGGCGCGGACGGGATCGCCCTGCCGCCGCCCCTACTGCCTCATCGGCACCCGCTCCACCCCGCGCAGCTTGGCGCGGATGTAGTCGCGGTTCATGCGCGCGATCCAGTCGATCGAGATGCCCTTGGGGCAGACCGCCTCGCACTCGCGGAAGTTGGTGCACGAGCCGAAGCCCTCGGCCTCCATCTGCTCGACCATCGAGACGACGCGGGTGTCGCGCTCCGGCTGCCCCTGGGGGAGGAGGCCGAGGTGGGCGATCTTGGCGGCCGTGAAGAGGTGGGCGGCGCCGTTCGGGCACTGGGCGACGCAGGCGCCGCAGCCGATGCAGGCGGCGGCCTCGAAGGCCTTGTCGGAGAGCGGCTTGGGGACCGGGATGGCGTTCGCCTCCGGGGCCTCGCCGGTCGACACCGAGACGTAGCCGCCGGCGGCGATGACGCGGTCGAGGGCGCCGCGGTCGACCACCAGGTCGCGCAGCACCGGGAACGGCCTGGCGCGCCATGGCTCGACGAGGATCGAGGCGCCGTCCCGGAAGTGGCGCATGTGGAGCTGGCAGGTGGTCGTCTGCGCCTGGGGGCCGTGCGCCTCGCCGTCGATCATCATCGAGCAGGCGCCGCAGATCCCCTCGCGGCAGTCCTGGTCGAAGGCGACCGGCTCCTCGCCCGCCGCCTCGAGCTTCTCGTTGAGCATGTCGAGCATCTCGAGGAAGGAGACGTCCGGCGACACGTCCTCGAGCTCGTAGTCCACGAAGGCGCCCGGCGCGGTGGGCGAGGCCTGGCGCCAGATGCGCAGCTTGAGCCGCATGCCGGGCGGCGAGGTCGGTTGGGACGAGGTCGGTTCGATCACTTGTAGCTCCTCTGGGACGGCTCGACCGCCTCGAAGGCGAGGTCCTCCCTGTGCATCACGTGCTGGCCGCCGGCGAGCTCCCAGGCGGCGACGTAGCCGAAGCGCTCGTCGTCGCGCCGCGCCTCGCCCTCCGGCGTCTGGTGCTCCTCGCGGAAGTGGCCGCCGCAGCTCTCCTCGCGGTGGAGCGCGTCGCGGCACATCAGCTCGGCGAGCTCGAAGAAGTCGGCCACCCGGCCGGCCTTCTCGAGCGACGGGTTGAGCTCCTCGCCGGCGCCGACGATCTTGACGTCCTGCCAGTAGCGCTCGCGGAGCGCCGCGATCTCCCCGATCGCCTTGGCCAGCCCCTCGCGGGTGCGCGAGATGCCGCAGGCGTCCCAGGTGATCTTGCCGAGCTCGCGGTGGAAGGAGTCGACGGTGCGGCCGCCGTCGACGGCGAGGAGGCGGGCGATGCGCTCGCCGACCTCGGCCTCGCTGGCGGCGAAGGCCGGCGTGTCGGTCGACAGCGGCTCGCCGAGGTGGCCGGCGAGGAAGTCGGCGACGGTGTAGGGGGCGACGAAGTAGCCGTCGGCCAGCCCCTGCATCAGGGCCGACGCCCCGAGCCGGTTGGCGCCGTGGTCCGAGAAGTTCGCCTCGCCGAGGACGAAGAGGCCCTCCACGTTCGACTGGAGGTCGTAGTCCACCCACAGGCCGCCCATCGTGTAGTGCGGCGCCGGGTAGATGCGCATCGGCGTCGTGTAGGGGTCCTCGCCGGTGATCTTCTCGTACATCTCGAAGAGGTTGCCGTAGCGCTCCTCGATGGTCCTCCGGCCGAGGCGGCGGATGGCGTCCGCGAAGTCGAGGTAGACGCCGTTCTTGAGCGGCCCCACGCCGCGGCCGGCGTCGACCACGTCCTTGGCGTTCCGCGCCGCGACGTCGCGCGGCACCAGGTTGCCGAAGGCGGGGTACTTCGTCTCCAGGTAGTAGTCGCGCTCGGCGGCCGGGATCGCCTCCGGCCGCCGCGCGTCGGCGGGGTCCTTGGGCACCCAGATGCGGCCGTCGTTGCGGAGCGACTCGCTCATCAGCGTGAGCTTCGACTGGAAGTGCCCCGCCTGCGGGATGCACGTCGGGTGGATCTGGGTGTAGCAGGGGTTGGCGAACCAGGCGCCGCGGCGGTGGGCGCGCCAGATCGCGGTGACGTTCGAGCCCTTGGCGTTGGTCGACAGGAAGTAGACGTTCGAGTACCCGCCGGTGCACAGCAGCACTGCGTGGCCGGCGTGGCGGCTGATCTCGCCGCTCGGCAGGTGGCGGACGAGGATGCCCCGGGCGCGCCCGTCCTCGACCACCAGGTCGAGCATCTCGGTGCGCGGGTACATGGTCACCGTGCCGCGGCCGATCTGCCGCTCCAGCGCCTGGTAGGCGCCGAGCAGGAGCTGCTGCCCGGTCTGGCCGCGGGCGTAGAAGGTGCGCGCCACCTGCGCGCCGCCGAACGAGCGGTTGTCGAGCAGGCCCGAGTACTCGCGCGCGAACGGCACCCCCTGCGCCACCGCCTGGTCGATGATCTCCACCGACAGCTCGGCGAGCCGGTAGGTGTTCGCCTCGCGCGAGCGGAAGTCGCCGCCCTTGATCGTGTCGTAGAAGAGGCGCCAGATGGAGTCGCCGTCGTTCTTGTAGTTCTTCGCCGCGTTGATGCCGCCCTGGGCGGCGATCGAGTGCGCCCGCCGCGGGCTGTCCTGGAAGCAGAAGCACTTCACCCGGTAGCCCTGCTCGCCCAGGCTGGCCGCCGCCGCCGCCCCGGCCAGCCCGGAGCCGACGACGATCACCTCGAACTTCCGCCGGTTGTTGGGGTTGACCAGCCGCAGGTGGTCGCGGTGGGCCGTCCACTTGTCGGCCAGCGGTCCGGCCGGCACCCGGTTGCGCGACGCGAGGCCGCGCGCGGTTCCCGTTTCGACGCTCACCTGTGCAGCTCCTCGTGCGGGCTCGTCGCGGCGCGCGGTCACAGGCCGAAGCCGGTGACGATCGCCAGCGGCACGACGATGAATCCGACGGTGATCAGGACGGCGAAGGCGATGGCGAACGCCCGCCGCCAGCGGTTGAAGCGGGGATGGTTCCAGCCCATCGACTGGAACATGCTCCACAGCCCGTGGTAGAGGTGCATCCCCAGGAGCAACGTGACGATCACGTAGAGCGCCGCCACCCAGCCGACCGAGAACGCCGACTCCAGGTTGTGGTACACGTCGCCGGCGCGGAAGTCGTGGTGCGCCTGCCCGGTGGTGAAGTGGAGGATGTGGTAGACGACGAAGAGCAGGATCGCCACCCCGCTCCAGCGGATCGACCGCTCCGCCCAGCCGATCTGCACCGGCCGCCGCCGCTCGTACCCCTGCGGCCGCGCGCGCCGGCTCATCATCGTCAGCGCGTAGGCGGCGTGGACGTGGAGCGCCAGCGCGACGAGGAGCGCGACGCGGATCAGCCACAGCGCGCCCGAGTGCGGCAGCAGCGGATACCCCACCTCGCGCAGCCACTCGCCGTAGACGTTGATCGCGGCGTTGGCGTCCGGCGTCGCGCCTCCCGAGAAGTACTTGAGGTTGCCGGTCATGTGCAGGAGCACGAAGCCCCACATCACGACGCCGGTGACCGCCATCACCGCCTTCTTGCCCAGGCTGCTGCGGTAGAAGTCGCCGAACCAGTTCTTCATCGCGACCGCCTCATCGACACCGCCTCATCGAGCCCACCTCGCCGGTCCCTCCCCACCGCCGATCATAGCGGCTGATGCCGCGGGGCGGAACCCGTGCCGCGTCGCGGCGTAGCTCCCAGAACGAGGCACACTGCATGCATGCGCAACGAAGCGTTCGCTTCACAGTGAAGCCGAACGTGTGGGCGTGCAGCCCGAAGGAGGCCGTATGAGGAAGGTTGTCGTGGTTGCGCTCGGTGTGTTCGCCGCCAGCATCCTCTTCACGATGCTGCTCGGCCCCGCGGAGGTCGCGGTGGCGCAGGGTCCGCCCGCGGAGAGCGGACGGCCCGACGATCCGGGCCGGCCGGTCGGCGGCCAGGCTCTGCTCGAGGCGCTCGGCCTGGCCGGCGGATCGTGCTCGATCACGTGCAACGACGGCGGCACGTACGAAACGGACGCCGATTCCACCATCGAGTGCGCCTGCGACTGCGCCTCCGTCTGCGGTGGCACCTGCACGGCGACGAACGGCGACGAGGTCCGCACCTGCAGCGAGACGTAGCACGGCGTTCCCCGGGGAGCTCGCCGCCACGGCGAGCTCCTCCCCTCCCGCACCGCTCCTCCCATTCGCCGCACCTCGCGCGTCACCGCCGCCGGCGCGTGCGGCTCCGCCGCCGCCGCCGCGAGCGCGACCTCCCGGTGCGCTCGCGCTCCTCCTCGGCGGCGGCCTGGGCGGTGGCCTCGCTGCGGCGGGAGGCGACCGCCTGCCAGTCGGCGAGCGCCTCGCCGCCCTCGCCGGTGGCGCGCACCAGCACCTCGAAGAGCGCCAGCGCGTCGTCGAACCAGGCGCGGTGGGCGAGGATCGACCGGGCGCGGGGCGACAGGTCCGGCTCGATCAGACGCTGGAAGCCGGTCAGCGCGGCGAGCATGCGGCCGGCGCGGTCGCGGGAGACGGCGAGGCGGGCGAGGAAGGGAGAGATCTCCTCGGCGACCAGGAGGTCGATCTCGTCCCGCCGCATCGGGCGGTGGGCGGCGGACTCGCGGTCGAAGCGGGCGAGGAGCACGCGGGGCAGGAGGAGGGCGGCGAGCGTCGCCGGGTCGGAGAGCTGCCGGCCCCCGGCGGCGAGCTCGTCCAAGGCCGCCGGCACGCGGTCGAAGCGGCCCATGCCGCGCTCGGCGAGCTCGACCATCGCGAAGGCCTCCGGCGCCAGCACCTCGAGCAGCGCGAGGTCGATCAGCCACTGCGTCGCGCGCGCCGCGGCGCCGCAGCGCAGCAGGCCGATCACCTCCTCGACCAGCCGCGCCGGGGCCGCCTTCTCGAGCTGGCGGCGCTGGTCCCAGATCGCCTGCTGGGTGGCGCGCTCGATGCCGAAGCCGAGCCGCGCCGCGAACTCGCAGGCGCGCAGCATGCGCACCGGGTCCTCCTGGAACCGCACGTCGGGCTCGCCGATCGCCCGGATCACCCCGTCCTCGAGGTCGGGCACGCCGCCCACGTAGTCGACCACCGAGAAGTCGGCGATGTCGTAGAACAGCGCGTTGACCGTGAAGTCGCGGCGGAAGGCGTCCTCGCGCGGCGTGCCGTAGGTGTTGTCGTCGGTGATCAGCAGGTCGTCGTCGCCGCCGCGCTCCTCGGGCGTCGGGTCGCGCCGGAAGGTCGACACCTCGACGATCTCCTCCTGGAAGAAGACGTGGACCAGACGGAAGCGGCGGCCGATGATCCGCGAGTTGCGGAACAGCCGTCGCACGTCGTTCGGCCGCGCGTCGGTCCCGATGTCGAAGTCCTTCGGCCGCCGGCCGAGCATCAGGTCGCGCACCGCGCCGCCGACCAGGTAGGCGCGGTAGCCCTGGTTGTGCAGCCGGTAGAGGACCTTGAGCGTGTTCTCGGAGATGTCCTGGCGCGACACCGGATGGTCCGGGCGCGCCAGGACGCGCGGCTGGGGCTCGGCCTTCACGCGGCGCATTATAGGGGCGGCTCCGGCGGCCTCCGCGGCGGGCGGAAGGCGCGCGATCCGAGAGGAAAAAGGGCGGCCGGGGCGGGCGGGGGGCAAATCGCTCCGCCCCGGCACTGAGGAGGGAGAAGCGCGCGGCCGAAGCGGGGAACCTGGGCCGCGCAGGAGGAGGACTTCGCTTCTCGCGGGGAGGTCGAGGCACGTCGCGTGCCAGCCGCTGGCGCGCCGAGAAGCGCTTGCGGATCAACGATTTGCGTGTCGATGCCGCCGGAGCGGGAGCGCCGCCCGTCCCCCCGCGCGGACGGCGGGTGTCCTCGCAGGGACGGCCGCCTCAGTCGACCGTCGTCCGCACGTGGATCTCGCCCTCGAGCGTCTTGTGCACCGGGCAGAGGTCGGCGATCTCCGCCAGCCGCGCGCGCTGCGCCGCGTCGAGGTCGCCGAGGAGGTGGAGCGTGCGGTCGACGTGGTCGATCCGCCCCTCCTGCGTCTGGCACTCGGCGCAGTCCTGGGCGTGGATGCGCGAGTGGGAGAGGGTGACCCGCACGCCGGTCAGCGGCCAGCCCTTGCGCTCGGCGTAGAGGCGCACGGTCATCGAGGTGCAGGTGCCGAGCGCGGCGAGCAGCAGGTCGTAGGGCGTGGGGCCACTGTCGGCGCCGCCCATCGCCTCCGGCTCGTCGGCGCGCAGGCGGTGGTTGCGCGCGATCACCTCCTGCGCGAAGCCCTCGCCGACGCCGCCGCCGATCACCGTCACCTGCCCCTGCTCGCCGGCGACCTCGCGCGCCGCCACCTCCGGGCGGCCCTTCTCGACGTACCGGCCGGCCCAGGCGGCGAGCACCTCGGCGACGTAGCGGGCGTCCGACGGGTCGGTGAGCAGGTGGTCGGCGTCGTCGAGCGAGACGAAGCTCTTCGGGTGCCGCGCCGCCTCGTAGATGCGCCGCGCGTGGTCGACGCCGACGGTCTCGTCGATCGGCGAGTGGAGGACCAGGAGCGCCTTGCCCAGCTCGCCGATGTGCTGGCGCATCCGCTGCTCGCGGAGGTCGTCGAGGAGCTGCCGGCGCACCCGGACGCGCGACGGCCCGAGCCGCACCTCCGCCTCGCCGCGAAGGGCGAGCTCCGGCGCCCGGGCGAGGAGGACGTCGCCCAGGTGCTCGGTGTCGGCCGGCGCGCCGATCGTCGCCACCGCCACCGCCTCGGGGAACTCGCGCCGCGCCGCCGCCAGCACCGCGGCGCCGCCCAGGCTGTGGCCGACCAGCACCTTCGGCGCCTCGATGCGCTCGCGCAGGAAGTCGCCGGCGAGCGCCAGGTCCTCCAGGTTCGACGAGAAGTCGGTGTCCGCGAAGTCGCCCTCGCTCTCGCCGATGCCGGTGAAGTCGAAGCGGAACACCGCCATCCCCCGCTCGACCAGCGCCCGGCTGATCCACCCCAGCGCCTTGAGGTCCTTCGAGCAGGTGAAGCAGTGGACGAGCAGCACCAGCGCGCTCGCCTCCCCCACCGGCCGCTCCAGCCGGCCGACGAGGTCGCCGCCCTGGGACCCCCGGAACCGCAGCCGTTCGCGTCGCATGCGGCCATTTTGCCACCCGCGGCCGTGGCAGGATCCGCCGATGCCCTTCGCTCCCCCGCCGCCCCTCCCCGCCGTCGCCGCCGGCGCGATGCCGTTCGAGCGCGGCGCGTACCGGCTGGAGCGCGGGCCGCACGCCGGGCGGCTGGTCCACTTCGTCG
>DATABP010000761.1:0-2166 GCA_036259515.1 Thermoanaerobaculia bacterium
GGGCGGCGCCGCCGAGCCGCCGCCGCGCTCCATCCGCCCGAGGTACTCGGGGAGCTGCACGCCGACGTTCCGGGTCAGCTCGTGGAGCGGCGGCAGCGAGGACACCAGACCGGAGAGGAAGTCGGCGGTCGAGCTCTTGCCGTCGCCGCCCCGGCCGCCCTCCCAGACGGTGACCTGGTCGATCTTGAGGTTGGAGATCGCCTTGACCTGCTCCTCGACCAGCTTGGGGAGCTGCTCGACGACGAGCAGCAGCGAGGCGAGCTCGGGCTGCCCCTGCGCCGCCTGGACGAGGTGGCTGAAGCCCTGCGCCTTCCGCGACAGCATCGCCTCGATGCCCGCCGCCTCCGCCTCGAGCAGGGCGCGCAGGCCGTCGGCCTCGCCCTTCTTGGTGCGGCGCACGCGCTCGGCCTCGGCCTCGGCGAGCACCTCGATCTCCCGCTTCTTGATCTCCGCCGGCACCACCACGTTGGCGATCTGGGTGGCCTCCTCGCGGGCGGCGCGCTGGCGCTCCGACTCCTCCTCGGCACGGTAGGCCTCGGTCAGCGCCTGGGCGGAGCTGACCTTCTCGGCGGCGGTCGCCAGCCGCTCCGCC
Organism: Thermoanaerobaculia bacterium; assembly: GCA_036259515.1. Classification (GTDB taxonomy): domain Bacteria; phylum Acidobacteriota; class Thermoanaerobaculia; order Multivoradales; family JBCCEF01; genus DATABP01. Next base: position 593 of record DATABP010000761.1, read on the forward strand.
TCGGCCTCCTGCTCGCGCCGCTTGGCGCTCGACTGCGCGATGGTGATCGCGGCCGAGTTCTCGCCCTCGACGGCGGTGGCGTGCGCCGCGGCGACCCGGATGCGGCGGTCGCGCTCGGCCTCGGCGGCGCCGATCGAGCCGTCGCGCTCCTTCTCGGCGACGCGCACCTTGGCCTCGTTGATCGCCCGCGCCGCCGCCTCCTTGCCGAGCGCGTCGATGTAGCCCGACTCGTCGGTGATGTCCTGGATGTTGACGTTGATCAGCCGCAGGCCGACCTTCTTCAGCTCGACCTCGACGCCGTTGTAGATGTTCTCGATCAGCTTGTCGCGGTCGGCGTTGATCTCCTCGATCGGCATGGTGGCGAGCACCACGCGCATCTGGCCGAAGATGATGTCGCGCGCCAGCTCGGCGACCTGCTTCATGTCCATCCCCAGCAGGCGCTCGGCGGCGTTCTCCATCACCCCGGGCTCGGTGGAGATGCCGACGGTGAAGGTCGACGGCGTGTTGACCCGGATGTTCTGGAGCGACAGCGCGCCCTCGAGCTTGATGTCGATCGTCTGCGGGGTGAGGTCGAGGAAGGCGTAGTCCTGGATCAGCGGCCAGATGAAGGCGGCGCCGCCGTGGTAGCACTTCGCCGACAGACCGCCGGCGGGGCCGCCGCCCGCGACCTTGCCGTAGACGACGAGGATGCGGTCCGACGGGCAGCGCTTGAGACGCTTGGCGAACGCGATGACGGTGATGAAGAAGACCAGCGCCGCGGCGACGATCAGATACAGCGTTTCCATCTCAGGCCTCCTGGGTGGTGCCGCCGGAGGGCGGCCGTGACGACGCGGAAGGGGACGCGGCGGAGGCGGCGGCGGTCAGCGGCTCGACGACCACGGTCTGCGGGTCGAGCACCTCGACCACCCGCACGCGGGCGCGCGGCGGGAGCTTCTCGGGGGTGCGGGTGAACGCCTGGACCATCGTCGTCCGCCCCTGCACCGTCACCTCGATCTGCCCCGGGCCGCCCATCGCGCCGGGAACCGCCACGTAGACGTTCCCCACGTTGCCGATCGCGTTCTGGTAGTCGAGGGTGCCGCTGTAGCGGAGCGAGGCGAAGCCGCGCAGCATCGCCACCACCACCGCCATCAGGGCGCCGCCGGTGAGGAGCGCGATGGCGATCGCCACCGGCAGCCCGAAGCCCTGCCTGAGCGCCACCACCCCGCCCCAGCCGAAGCCGGTGAAGAAGGCGGTGACGGAGCGGATCGAGACGATGCCGAGGCCGCTGTCGTGGTCGGCGTCGAGGTCGCCGGTGTCGTGGTCGAGGCCGACGAGCATGGCGACGAGCTGGAGCACGAGCAGCGTGCTCGCCGCGATGCCGATGCCATAGAACACCCGGAGCGAGGTGCCCAGCGAGCCCCACCAGAGTTCCATGCCCGAGCCCTCCGCCGGGCCGGCGCGGCGGCGTCGGCTCGGCTTGCCTGTTGTGCGGAAAGTCCGGGCGGATCATACACCGCGCCCCCGGCGGCGGCGGGGTCCGGGGCACGTCGCTCGCGTCGCCCGGCGGGCGCGATGTCGGAGCGAAAGCGGATCCC
>DATABP010000762.1:0-3991 GCA_036259515.1 Thermoanaerobaculia bacterium
CTCCAGCCGGCGGCCGTTGGGGTAGCCGGGCGGCCGGCGGCTGGTGTAGATCATCACGTCCGGCGACACCAGGTCGTAGGGCCGGAGCTGCCACACCAGGTGGACGAGCTGGTAGACCGCGCCGCCCAGGAAGTTGCAGCGGTTGAGGAAGCTCGCGTGCTCGTCGCGCCTGTGGCCCTCGTCGTGGAGCGCCTGCATCTGCTGGTGGACGGGGATGGTGTTGAGGAAGTCGGAGCGGGCGTTCTGGCTGCGGTTCGAGCGCCCGACGTGGTCGACCTGCACGCCGTCCTCGAGCGTGGTCGCCCAGAGGACGAAGTCCTGCCGCCCGGCCGGGAAGGACGACTTCGGGATCGCCAGCACCGCCGCGACGATGTTCCGCTTGAAGAAGCGGGGGAAGATGAACGGGTCGTCCCGGACGCCGGAGTAGACCTGGACCGAGTGCGGATCGGCGAGGCCGTGGACGCGCGCCGACGACAGCGTGCCCTGGTCGTCGAAGCGGAGCTGGAAGACGACGTCGGCGGCGATCCCCTCCGGGTTCACCACCGTGCCGCCGTAGCGGGTGACGTCCTGCGGGTCGTCGTAGCTGACCTCGCTGTGGTGGTCGATGTGGATGCGGAACTCGTACGGCTCGAGGTCGAAGGGCGGCGCGGTCTGGAGTCCCGGGTGGACGCCCAGGACGAGGATCATGTGGTCGCCCTTGGGGAAGAAGAAGAGGCCGGTCAGCCCACCCTCGACGCGCGTCTCGGCGACGAAGGTGGGGTCGGCGTGGTCGGAGGCGCGGGCGGCGGCGGGGACGGCGGCCGCCGCCAGCGCCGCGACGAGGAGCACGGGCAGGCGGAACGGATGGGTGCGGTTGCGCTCGGTGCGCGGGTTCATCGGAGACCTTTCGGCGCTCGGACGTTCGGTGTGCGACGGCGCGGCGGCTAGTGCCGGGCGTCGGCGGCGATGACGTCCGCCGCCTTCTCGCCGATCGTGTAGACCGACGAGACGATGAAGAAGCCCGGGATCTTCGGGAACACGGAGGCGTCGACGATGCGCAGCCCCCGGGTGCCGTGGACGCGGAACCGGCTGTCGACCACGCCGCCCTCGCTCCGCTCGCCGATCGGGCACGAGCACGAGGCGTGGTGGCCCCAGGCGTTGTCCTCGACGAACCGCGCCAGCTCCTCGTCGGTCTGCACGTGGTCGCCGGGGAGCTCCTCGGCGGCGATCAGCCCCTTCTTGCGCAGCTTGGCGGTCAGCTTGCGCACGAACTTGATCCCCTCGACCACCGACTGCACGTCCTCGCCGGCCTTGTCGCTGCCTTCCTGGAAGTAGTGGAAGCAGATCTGCGGCACGTCGCGCGGGTCGGCCGAGCGCAGCCGCACCTCGCCGGCGTTGTTCTTGGTGTGCGCCTTCAGGATCGCCCAGGTCAGGTAGTTGAGGTTCTCGGCGAAGAGCTTCGAGTACTCGGGGAAGTAGCCGCGGAAGAGGCCGAGGAGCGCGAAGCAGAAGAGGTCCGGCAGCGGCCGCTCGGGGAGGCTGCGCTTGATCACCGCGGCGACCGCGCCGTTGGTGGTGTAGACCCCCTCGCGCTTGTCCTTCCACATCTGGTACTGCGGGTCCCCGGCGGCGAACTTGGCGTCCTTGAGCACCCACCACTGGTCGAAGTTCATGCGGTTGACGACGCCGACCTCGTAGCGGTCCTGGAGGTTGCTGCCCACCCCCGGCAGGTCGACGCGCACCTCGATGCCGTGCTTCGTCAGGTGGTCGCGCGGGCCGATGCCGGAGAGCATCAGGAGCTGCGGCGTGTTGTAGGCGCCGCCGGCGAGGATCACCTCGCGCGTCACCCGCACCTCGCGGCGCTCGCCGGCGTCGTCGCTGGGGTTGGCGTGGGCGCGGTAGAGGCGGGCGCCCTTGAGGTACTCCACCCCCACCGCCCGGTCGCCCGCGAAGAGCACGCGGGTGGCGAGCGCGTCGAGCTCGACGACCAGACGGTCGGGGTGCTTCTCGGCCACCGACAGCACCCGCTCGCGGGAGCCGTGGCGGGCATGGTGGTCGGTGGCGAGCGGCGGGTAGTGCAGGCCGACGGCGTTCTTCTTGACCAGCCGCCAGTCGTTGGGGTCGCCCTTGCCCTGGAGGAACCACTTGATGCGCTCCCACAGTGGCGTCCCCAGCTCCTCGACCTCGGCCGAGATCGAGTCGATGAGGAAGGTCTTGAGCGACTGGTCCTCGAGCGCCGCCTCGGGGATCGCCTTCTCGGTGCGGAACCAGCCCTTCCAGCCGTGGCGGGTGGGGTTGATCCCGATCTTCGCCAGCCAGCGCCAGATCGCCCAGCGGTGGTGGCAGTCCTCCATGCGCTCGAAGTAGCCGCGCATGTTGTCGGCGCTCCACGAATCGTCCTTGGCCATCGTGGCGACGTCGTCCCAGTCGGCGTTGTGCGGGTACACCGTGATCTGGGCGTTGTGCGCGGTGCAGCCGCCGAGGCAGCCGGCGCGCGGGTAGAGCACGCCGTCGACGCGCTGCCCCTGCCACTCCTCGACGTACTTCGGGTCGCGCCGCTGCCGCTCGTCGTTCGCGTAGTGGCGCACGAAGAAGTCCCACTTCATCGCGTCGTTCTCGGACGCGAAGGCGTGGAACACCGGGACGTCGTAATCGTCGGGGAGGCGGTTGCCGTCGGGGTCGATCGGACCTCCGCCGGAAAGCTTCTTCGGGTCGCCGCCGGCCTCCAAGAGCAGCACCCGGTGCCCGGTCTCCGCCAGGCGGGCGGCGACCGTGCCGCCGCCCGCCCCCGAGCCCACCACGACGTATTCGAAAGGATCGCTCACCTCTCCCCCTCTCTCTCGATCAGAAGGTCTTCAACAGCTCGATCAGGGCCAGCTTGTCCTCGTCGGACAGCGCGGGCTCGCGCTCGGACGCCGGCAGGAAGTCGGTGCCGAAGTAGTGGCCGCGGTTGACGACGAAGTCCGGGCACTTGTTGACCTCGAGGAGCTGCGGCACCAGCGGCGCGAACTGCTCCCTGGCCTGCTCGTCGGTGGCGTCGCGCGGGAGCTGCTTCAGGTCGCGGATGATCGACAGCCCCAGCCGCTTGACCCTCCGCGTCTCCTCGAGGTTGACGTTCGTCAGCAGGTTGATCGGCGTGCCGGCCGGGATCGGGCCGATCTCGATGCCGCCGTTCATGCCGCGGATCTTGCCGAGCAGGCTGTTCGGCAGGAAGCGGTCGAAGAAGCCGGTCAACGCGTTGAGCTCGTCCGGCACGAAGCCGGGGGCGACGGTCAGGTAGGTCGAGGCGGTGGTGCGGTCGATGATGCCGGGGTGGGTCTTCCCCGAGGCGGTGACCACCTCGAAGTCGCCCTGGCGCGTCGCCGGCCACAGGAGCTGCCGCACCGACGACTCGAACGAGGCGAGGCGGTCGGCGAGCGAGCCGGTCCAGTGGAACGGCCCGAGCGTGTTGTTGAGCAGGAGCGGCGCGGTCGACCACACGCTGATCAGCGACGCCGGCCGGGTGAAGCCGCGGCCGCCGCCCGGCGCCTCGTACTCCCGGACCTCGCCGGTGTAGGGGTGCTGGACGCGGATCGTGCCCACCGACGGCAGGCTCTTGTAGCTCGCCGACGAGAAGTTGTCCCAGATGTTGCCCTCGACGGCGTTGGTGGCGAGCGGGCTGCACGCGTTGGTCTCGAGCAGCGTCACCGGCACCCGCAGCTCGGTCGACAGGTAGTTGCCCCGGAGGAAGTCGTCCTGCATCACGATCTCGGTCATCGCGGTGCGGAACTCGTCGGTCTTCGTCCACTGCCAGTAGTCGTCCCAGCACTCGAGGTAGTTGGGGCCGACGCAGCCGCCGTCGGGGAAGAACTCGGTGAACGCCTTCTCGGGCAGCTTGCTCGAATGGCAGCGGGCGCAGTAGGCGGCGAACACCTCCTTGCCGCGCGCCGGGGCGGCGGCGTAGGCGGCGCGCGCCTCGGTCGGGAACCACGACGCCAGGTGGGCGCCGCCGGCGGGTGCCGCGCCGTGCGCG
>DATABP010000763.1:0-1944 GCA_036259515.1 Thermoanaerobaculia bacterium
CTCCAGCCGGCCGACGAAGCGGCCGTCGACGAGCGCGCGGACCAGCTCGAGCACCGGCGCCTGCTCGAGGTCGCCGACCAGGGACTGGAGCTCCGGATCGGTCTCCACCCCGATCTCGCGGCCGAGGAGCACCAGCCGCACCCGGCGCACCACCTCGTCCCAGGACAGCCCGTCGACCGGCACCACGCGCACGGCGCGCGGCAGCGACGCCTCGTCGCCGCCGGCCTTGCCGAGCAGCACCAGGGTCTGGCGGCCGGAGGCCTCCTCGCCGCGCCAGCGCTCGAGGATGGCGCCGTCGCCGTAGCCGGGCAGCTCGGCCGAGGCCACCACCACCCCCGGCCCCAGCCCGGCGGCGAAGCGCTCCCCCTGGTCGGCGGTCGCCGCCGGCACCACCTCGTAGCCGTAGCGGGCGAGGCCGGTGCCCAGCTCGCGGCGAACCGCCGGGTCGGGCTCGACGACGAGGACGGCCTGTCGGCTCATGGTCGCCGGCCATGATAGCCCACCGTACCGGTAAGTATCTTCTACACAGCGTCTTGCAGGGCTAGCGCCAGAAGCGGATGAAGTGCACCTGCGGCGGCCGGCGGTCGGAGGCGAGCGGCCGGCGGCGGACGGTGAGGAGGTGCGGCCCGGGCGCCATCTCCGCCGTCGGCAGCCGGGCGAGGAGGCCGCGGACGCCGGTGGCGCGGTCGGTGTGGACGAAGAGCGCCGGCGGCTCGAGCGGCGCGCCGTCGAGGGTCAGCTCGTGGAGGCGACCCAGGCAGGCGAGCACCGGCGCCAGCTCGTCCGGATCGGGCCGCGGCTCGGTGGGCAGCCGCAGGTCGAGCCCGGTCTCGGCGACCGGCTCGACCTCGGGGCAGCGCTCGGCCACCGCGTCGGCCGCCCAGCCGGGCGACAGCGGCACGAAGAGCCGCAGGTACGGCCCCTCGACCAGCTCGCTCGGAATGGTCGGCAGGAACGAGATCTCCCCCGCCGGCCGGCGGTCGGCGTAGTAGCGCTCGTCGACCCCCAGCGCCCCGGCGTCGGCCGGCAGGTAGAGATGCGAGCTGACCGCCAGCGCCTCGCGCCGCACCAGCACGTCGCGCACCAGGAAGAGCCCGACGACGGCGACGAAGGTGATCGCGAAGCAGGCGAAGAACACCTTCTTCTTGACGTTGGTCAGGAGCGTGGCGACGATCGGACCGGCGAGCGGCCCGGCGCTCATGCGGTAGGAGAGCACGAGGCAGCGCCGGAGCAGCGCCGCCGGCCGTCCGCCGCGGGCGGCGATCTTCGCCCCGGCCGCCCGGTCGATCAGCGGCGCCGCCACCATCGGCAGGAAGAGCAGCACCACCAGCGTCTTGAACACGGTCCCGAAGCGCTCGCCGCCGAAGGCCAGCCGCGACACCGCCCAGGCGACCCCCGCCAGCGCCACCGCGTAGACGATCGACACCAGGAAGACGACGACGATCACGAAGGCGAACGAGAAGACGGCGCTGGCGAAGCGGTCGGCGACGGTGATCTGCCGCTTGAGCGACGGCAGGCGGCGGCGGTAGAGCTCGCGGGTGAGCGGCCCGGCGTCGAGCTTGTCGAGCCGCGGCCCGCGCGGGAACACCGCGTCGAGCCCGACCACGCCCACCCAGTAGGCGCGCGTCACCAGATGGACGAGGAAGGCGCCGACCAGCGTGTAGAGGATCAGCTTGACGTAGTACCAGCCGAGGAAGGCGGCGGTCTCGAGCGTGCCGCCGAGGCCGGCCTCGAGCCGCAGGTAGGCGTCGTCGACCGCCGCCGGCAACCGGAGCAGCGCGAAGACCACCGCCCCGGAGAGCAGCAGCTCGAGCTCCCAGGTGCGGCGGTGGACGTCGTCGAGCCAGCGGCGCAGCCGCTGCGCGCCGCTCGGGTCGGCGGCCACCGCGGCCGGCGCGGCGGCCGGCATCGTCACCCCGGGCTGTTCGGCCATGCGCGGCCGAT
>DATABP010000764.1:0-1924 GCA_036259515.1 Thermoanaerobaculia bacterium
TACGAAGTGCCGAGCCTTCGCGCGACAGGGACAGGGGCCGCGGCGCGGCGGCCGCGGCGGCGCGGCGCGGCGGAGCGAGGCCCGCCGCCCGCCGGCGCTTGCGGCAGGGAGGCTACTTGTGTTACGCATATATGCGCTGCACCAACGAACGGAGACCCTGCCGCATGGACCGCCGACGCCGCGACGCCGCCTCGTACCTGCCTCTCCGGCCGGTCGAGCTCTACGTGCTCCTCAGCCTCGCCGCCGGGGAGCGGCACGGCTACGCCATCCTCCAGGAGTCCGAGGCCCTGGGCGGCCCGGCGGTGCCCGACGTGGGCACCCTCTACCGGGCGCTCCGCCGCATGCGCGAGCAGGAGCTGATCGCCGAGTGCCCGCCGCCGGACGGCGAGGAGCTCACCGACGAGCGCCGCAACTACTACCGCCTGACGCCGCTCGGGCGCGAGGTCGGCGAGGCCGAGGCGCGGCGCCTCGACCGGCTCACCGTCGCGGCGCGCAGCCGCGGGTTCCTGGCGGAGGTGGCGTGAGCGCGGCCGGCGTGGGCGCGAGGACGGGCATGTCGGCCGGCACGCGGAGGAGGATGGACCGGCGGAGCGGCGGGGCGGCCGGCGATCGCCTGCTGCGCCTCCTCCTGCACCTCTATCCCGAGGACTTCCGGGACGACGTGGGCGCCGAATGGCTGGCCGCCTACCGCGAGCGGGCCGCCCGCGCCCGCCGCGGCGGGATCGGCGAGCGGCTCGCCTTCTGGCGCCGCGCGCTGGCCGACTCGCTGGTCAACGGCCTGGGCGAGCGGCTGAACCCGGCGGTGTGGTGGCGCCGCCGCGGCAACTGGGGCCGCGACGGGCAGCGGGCGCTCCGTCGCCTGCTGCGGGCGCCCGCCTTCACGCTGACCACGGTGGCCACGCTCGCCGTCGGCCTCGGCGCCTTCGCGGTGGTGTGGAGCGCGGTCGACAACGTGCTCCTCGAGCCGCCGGCCTACGAGCGGCCGGAGGACCTCTACTTCGTCTGGCGCGACTACCGGGCGATCTTCGACCTCGACCGCGGCTGGCTGTCCGGGCCGGACGTGGCGGCCCTCGCCGAGGCCGCCGCGCCGCTCGCCGGCGCCGTGGGCATCGACCTCGACCCGGTGACGATCCAGGTCGGCGAGGACGGCGAGCCGGAGGAGGTCAAGGCGATGCGCTCCGGGCCGGGCCTCTTCGAGCTCCTCGGCGTGTCGCCGGCGCTCGGCCGCGGCTTCGCGCCCGACGAGGTGGGGGAGGGGCGGCCGGCGGTGGCGGTGCTCGGCCACGACCTGTGGCAGCGGCGCTTCGGCGGCGATCCGGCGGCGGTCGGCCGCACGCTGCGCATCGACGGCGAGCCGCACACGGTGATCGGCGTCATGCCGGAGAGCTTCCGCTTCGCCCGCAACTCCAGCCTCGGCGCGCCGGAGACGGCGGACCTCTACCTCACCTTCCCCTTCGCGCTGGTCGAGCAGGACCCCGGCGGCGGCTCCTACGCCGGAATGGTGCGGGCGCGGGCGGGGAGCTCGCCGGAGGCGGTGGAGGCGGCGGTGAACGCGGTGGGCGAGGGGCTCGACGAGCGCTACTTCGACGACCGCGGGCTGCGCTGGTACTCGACGCCGCTGGTCGAGGACCTGGTAGCGCCGGTGCGGCCGGCGCTGGTCGTCCTCGGGCTCGCCGGCGCCTTCCTGGTGCTGGTCCTCGCCGTCAACCTGGCGACCCTCCTCCTCGGCCGCGCCGCCCAGCGCGAGCGCGAGCTGGCGATGGCGCGGGCGCTCGGCGCCGGCCGCTGGACGCTCGCCCGCGCCTCCCTCCTCGAGGGCGCGATCCTCGGCCTCGCGGGCGCCGCCGGCGGGCTCCTCGTCGCGTTGCGCGGCACCCGGGCGCTGGTCGACATGGCGCCGCCCGACCTGCCGCGCCGGGCGGAG
>DATABP010000765.1:0-2155 GCA_036259515.1 Thermoanaerobaculia bacterium
GCCAGGGCATCCCGATGTGGGTGTGGATCCTGGTGCTGATCCTGGTCGTCGCCATCCTGTGGTGGATCCTCGCCGGGAGCGAGGAGCCGGCGGCGACCGGCGGCGAGCCGTTGACCGAGGCGCCGACCTTCGAGGAGCCGGGCGACGCCGGGTTCGGCGAGCCGCTGGCCACCGACACCGGCTTCGGCACCGGGACCGAGCTCGGCACCGAGCCGATCGACGTGCCGCCGCCGCCGGCGCCCTAGCCGCCGCGCCGCCGGACGCCGCACCGCCCACCGCCATGCCCCCGCTCGGCGTCCAGGCCGCCTGGCTGCTGCTCCTCGCGCTGCCGGTGGCGTGCGTCGCCTGGACGGTCACCCACGAGGAGATCTTCCGCGACCTGCGGCGGCGGTTCGCCGTCCACGTGCGGCGGGGGAAGAACCCGCTGGAGCGGAAGTTCTTCTACCTCTTCCTCTGCGAGTACTGCTTCTCCCACTGGGTGACGGTCCTCTTCCTGGCGCTGACGCGCTACCACCTGCTCTTCCGCGACTGGCGGGGGTACCTCCTGGCCTTCTTCGCGGTCGTCTGGGTGGCGAACCTCTACATGTCCGCCTTCGCCTGGCTGCGCCAGCACGTCAAGCACCAGACGATCGAGGCGCAGCTCGACGAGCTGCTGCTCGAGGAGAAGAAGGACGAGGCGCGGAACGGCGGCGGCTGAGGGTCGGCCCTCAGTCGGGGGCGCCCTGCCGGACGGCGATCTCGCGGTCGACCGGCAGGTCGGCGAGCACCCGGCGCGAGCCGTCCGGCCAGACGATCTCCAGCCGCTCGACGCGCTCGGCGTCCCCCAAGCCGAAGGTCGCCGTGCGCTCCGACTGCGAGAGGTAGCTCTTCGTCGGGTTGACCACCCGCACCTGGGTGACGCCGCCGGCGGTCAGCGTCAGGCGGGCGCCGATCGCGTCGCGCGGCGAGCCGGCGGCGGGGTCGCCCTCCACGTCGACGCGCAGCCAGTGGTGGCCCAGCCGCTGGCGGTTCTCGAGCAGGAGCGGCGGACCGCCGGTCTGGAACAGCGCCACGTCGAGGTCGCCGTCGCCGTCGACGTCGGCGTAGGCCGAGCCGCGGCCGACGATCGGGCGCGCCAGGTCGCCGGTCTCCGCCGGGTCGACGAGGACGAAGGTGTGGCGCGCCCCGGGGCCGGCGTTCCAGAAGAGCTGGGCGCTCTGCCGATAGGTCTGCGACGGGTCGACCTTGGCGATCTCGTCCTCGAGGTGGCCGTTCGCCTGGAGGAGGTCGAGGCGGCCGTCGAGGTCGGCGTCGAAGTGGAAGATGCCGAACGACAGCACCGCCCGGCTGGGCGCCCCGATCCCCTCGCCGATCGCCTCGTCGGCGTAGAGCGTGGGGTCGCCCTGGGAGACGTAGACCGAGGTCATCTCGTTGGCGAAGTTGGCGATCACGAAGGCGAGCTCGCCGTCGTTGCGGTGGTCGGCGGCGTCGACGCCCATCGCGCCGGTCGCCTTCCCCATCGGGTCGTAGGCCAGCCCCCAGGCGGTGCCCACCTCGGCGAAGCGGCCGCCGCCCCGGTTGTGGAAGAAGAAGTTGCCCACCGTGTCGTTGGCGACGAAGAGGTCCATCCAGCCGTCGCGGTCGGCGTCGATCGGCAGCGCGCCGAGCGCCTTGCCGGCGGGGAGCCCGGTCGCCGGGTTGTCGACCCGGACGCCGGCCGCGGCCGAGACGTCGCGGAAGCGGCCGCCGCCGGTGTTCTCGTAGAGCAGCGAGTACGTGCCCTCGTAGTTGGCGGGCGGGCCGTAGGCGCGGCCGACGCCGGTCAGCCGGTAGTCGACCTCGAAATCGATCCGCCGCGACCAGCGCACGTAGTTGCCGACGTAGAGGTCGAGGTCGCCGTCGCGGTCGGCGTCGAAGAAGGCGGCGGCGGTGCTCCAGGCGTCGGGCGCGCCGGCGACGCCCGCCGCGGCGGTGACCTCGACGAAGCGCCCGCGGCGGTTCTCGAACATCCGGTTCGGGCCGACGGCGGTGAAGAAGAGGTCGGGATCGCCGTCGTTCTCGACGTCCCCCACCGCCACCCCCTGGCCGTAGAAGGTCACCGCCAGCCCGGCCGCCGCCGTCGCGTCGGTGAAGCGGCCGCGGCCGTCGTTGGCGTAGAGGCGCTGGGTGGGCGGCG
>DATABP010000766.1:0-3399 GCA_036259515.1 Thermoanaerobaculia bacterium
CAGCTCGCCGGCCGCCAGCTTGCGGTCGAGCATGCCGATGTCGAGCCGCCCGGCGCGGAAGTCGGGATCGGCGAGGAGCGCGGCGAAGAGCGGCGCCGTGCTGTGGATGCCGTCGACGCGCAGCTCGGCGAGCGCCCGGCCGAGCCGCGCCAGGGCGTGCTCGCGGTCGTCGCCCCAGCAGATCAGCTTGGCGAGCATCGGGTCGTAGTGGACGGTGACCTCGGCGCCGGCGTCGACGCCGCAGTCGTTGCGCACGCCGGGGCCCTGGGGCAGGCGGAGGCGGCGGATGGTGCCCGGCGAGGGCGCGAAGCCGCGGAAGGGGTCCTCGGCGTAGAGGCGCACCTCGACCGCGTGGCCGCGCGGCTCGATCCGCTCGAACCACTCCGGCAGCGGCTCGCCGCCGGCGATGCGGATCTGCCAGGCGACGAGGTCGAGGCCGGTGACCATCTCGGTGACCGGGTGCTCGACCTGGAGGCGGGTGTTCATCTCCAGGAAGTAGAAGCGGCCGTCGCGGTCGAGGAGCATCTCGACGGTGCCGGCGTTGACGTAGCCCACCGCGCGCGCCGCCGCCACCGCCGCCTCGCCCATCCGCCGGCGCAGCTCGGGGCCGACCGCCGGCGACGGCGCCTCCTCGACCACCTTCTGGTGCCGCCGCTGCAGCGAGCACTCGCGCTCGCCGAGCGAGACGGTGCGGCCGTGCGCGTCGGCGAGGACCTGGATCTCCACGTGGCGGGGATCGACCAGGTACCTCTCGAGGTAGACGGTGTCGTCGCCGAAGCTCGCCGCCGCCTCGGAGCGGGCGGCGCGGAAGGCGCCGGCGAGGTCGTCCGGACGGTCGACCCGCCGCATTCCCTTGCCGCCGCCGCCGGCCGCCGCCTTGAGCATCACCGGGTAGCCGATCTCGGCGGCGGCGGCGCGCGCGGCGTCGAGGTCGGGCAGCGGATCGCGCCCGCCGGGCACCACCGGCACCCCGGCGTCGAGCATCCGCCGGCGGCTCTCGGTCTTCGAGCCCATGGCGGCGATCGCCTCGGGCGGCGGGCCGATGAAGACGACGCCGGCGTCGCGGCACAGGCGGGCGAAGCTCTCGCGCTCGGAGAGGAAGCCGTAGCCGGGGTGGATCGCGTCGGCGCCGATCTCGACCGCCAGCTCGACGATCGCCTCGGCGCGGAGGTAGCTCTCTGCGGAGGGGGCCGGGCCGATGGGGTAGGCCTCGTCGGCGAGGAGGACGGGGAGGCTCCTGCGGTCGGGCTCGGAGTAGACGACGGCGCCGGCGAGGCCGAGGTCGCGGCAGGCGCGGAGGATGCGGACGGCGATCTCGCCGCGGTTGGCGACGAGGATCTTGCGGATGGGTTTCGTCGGAAAAGGCGCGGGCGTTGGCATTGGGAAGGACCAGATTGTGCCACGGGCCCGCGGGGGCGGGGCGGCGCGAGCGGCCGGGGCACGCGCACGCTCGGCGGTGGATCGGGGGAGGGCGTGCGCTCGATCGGGCCGCGCGCGATCGGTGGTGCACTGCCGTCGCTCGTGACGTGCGCGGCCCTCCACGGCCCCGGCCGCTCGCGCCGCCCGCCCCCGCTGCGGGAGAGCCCGTCTCCTAGTTGGGAAGACAGACACCGCGCGCACTGAGTGTGCCTGGGCGGCGAGGTGCAGCGCGGTGAGGGAAGGGCCGTGGCAGCTCGGGCTCCCCCTCCCCGCCCACGTGCCGGGCAGGATGAGGCGTGCCGGGGCCATCAGATCCGACTCATCGCGCGCTCTCGTCGAGGCTCACCTCCTGGAGGGGGAGCGCGGTCGACCGGTCGCCGGCCGCCGCCGCGGGGCCGCGAGGACGAGGAGGGTCAGGGCGCCGAGGCCGGCGGCGAGGAGGGCGAGGTGGAGGGGGCGGCGGTCGGGGGCGAGGTGGACGCGGTGGCGGCCGGGGGGGACGGGGAGGGCGAGGTGGTGGAGGTTGGCGGCGAGGGTGGGGACGGGGAGCCCGTCGACGGTGGCGCGGTAGATGGGGAGCCAGGCCTGGCGCCAGACGAGGAGGCCGCCGGAGGGGGAGGAGACGTCGGCGGTGAGCGACTCGGCGTCGGCGGCGAGGACGTGGACGGCGGGGGAGGCGGTCGCTACCGGTGGGTGGTCCGGCGACGAGGCGGTCGAAGCGCCCGCGCCCATCCCGCTGGCGGCGGAGCCGGGTCGGCGCGCCGAGGCGCTGGGCACGTCCGGACGCCTCCCCGGTCTGGCCGCGCCCGCGCCGCCGGTCGCCACCGCGATCTCCTCTCTCTCGGGTCCCTCCTCCTCCGTCGCCACCATCCCGGGGATCTCCGTCCCCGCCGGCGGGGCGCCGGGGCCGCGGGTGACGACGACCGCGTCGGCGCCGTGGCGGAAGCCGTCCGACGCGAGGCGGCGGGAGGCGTCGCGGGAGCTGGCGGCGGGGATCGTGCGGGTGGCGAGGTGGACCGGCGGCGCCGGGTCGAGGAGGCGGTAGACCCACACGCGCCGGCGGAAGCTGGGGGCCGAGGCGACGGGCTCGGCGAGGCCGGTGAGGTCGGCGTCGGCGATGGCGCGGTCGAGAACCAGGCGCTCGGCGCCCCAGGCGGCGAGGAGGCGGAGGCGGCGGCGGTCGTCGGGGGCGTGCTCGACGGCGGCGAAGGCCTGGCGCGTCGGCAGGGGGTCGAGCGCCTCGGGGGAGGTGACGAGGTCGTAGCGGCGACCCCACAGACCGCCACCCATCGGGTAGAGCTCGTGGAAGCCGCGGCGGAAGATCCAGGCGGCGCGCGGCTCGGGGAAGGTGCCGTCGGAGAGCGAGCCGTCGCCGAACAGGTTCTGCGCCGCGCCGTGGACGATCGCCTCGCCCGCCGGCAGCACCTCGAGGAGGCGCGAGGGCAGGGTGTAGGGCAGCGCCGCGTCGGTGGCGCGCACCGGGGCGAGGAAGCCGAGCTGGGTGGCGGCGTGGAGGACGACGAGCAGCGCGCCGGCGGCGCGCGGGCGGCGGCGGGCGAGGACGACGGTCGCGGCGAGCGCCGCCGCCGTCGCCAGCGCGGCGAGCGCGAGGCCGGACCAGCGCTCGACCTCGGCGGCGGCCATCCACTTCGGAGTGCTCTCGGGCATGGCGAGGAGGAACAGCCGGGCCGCCGCGTCGGGCCGCACGGCGAGCGCCGTCCACACGCCGGCGAGGAGCGCGCCGAGCGCACCCAGCGTCCCGAGCGCCCGCCGCCGCGCCGCCGCCTCGCCGCGCACGAAGAGGCGCTCGAAGCCGACGCCGGCGAGGAGCGACAGCCCGACCGCCGCCAGGAGCCAGAGCTTCGACGGGAAGCGCAGCACGTCGAGGAGCGGCCGGGTGAGGAGCCAGGCGGCGATCGGGTTGAAGGCGCCGAGGGCGAAGAAGGCGCCGGTGGCGGCGAGCCCGGCGCCGGCCGCGAT
>DATABP010000767.1:0-7692 GCA_036259515.1 Thermoanaerobaculia bacterium
CGCCGCCTCATGGCTCCTCGCCCACCTCGACGGCGCGGCGGAGAAGCCAGCCCGCGCCCAGGCCCGCCGCCGTCGCGCCGACGCCGACTACCTCTCCCGCTTCCCCCCCTACCTCGTCCCCACCTACCCCGGGGACGCCGAGCTCTTCGCCAGCCCCGGCTTCCGCGCGCTCCTGCCGGCGGAGCCACGGCTGGTCGAGCGCCGGCTCGACGAGGTGATGGAGCTGTGAGCCGCCGGAGCCCCGCGGCGGCTCAGACGAGGAGGTCGACCGCCGTCGCCGCGAAGAGCCAGATCGAGAGCAGGCCGTTGGCCGAGAAGAAGGCGGCGTCGAGGCGGGAGAGGTCGTCCGGCCGCACCAGCCAGTGCTGCCAGGCGACGAGCGCCGCGCACCCCGCCCAACCCAGCCAGTAGACGCCGCCGAGGGAGGCGCCGCCCTCCCCCGCCGCGTAGACCCCTGGCAGCGCGGCGAGGAGCGCCAGGGTCAGCAGGTGGAGCGCCCCGGAGATCCACAGCGCCCCGACCACCCCGAAGCGCGCCGGGATCGACGAGAGCCCGCGCCGGCGGTCGAAGTCGCGGTCCTGGAGCGCGTAGAGCACGTCGAACCCCGCCACCCACGAGAGCACCGCTCCAGCGAGCACGAACGGGGTCGCCGCCACGCCGCCGCGCACCGCGATCCAGGCGCCGAGCGGCGCCCCGGCGAGGGCCAGCCCGAGCACCAGGTGCGACGCCCAGGTGAACCGCTTGGTGTACGAGTACCCGAGGATCACCAGGAGAGCCACCGGCGAGAGCGCCAGCGCCAGCGGGTTGAGCCGCCACGCCGCCAGCACCAGCACCGCCGCGCTCGCCAGGGTGAACCCCGCCACCCAACCCGGCGTCACCAGCCCCGCCGGCAGCGCCCGCCCGCGCGTCCGCGGATTGGCGGCGTCGATCTCCCGGTCGACCAGCCGGTTGAACGCCATCGCCGCGCTCCGCGCGCCGACCATCGCCACCACGATCCACAGAACGGTCCGCCACGACGGCCAGCCGCCGGCGGCGAGCAGCATGCCGAGGAGGGCGAAGGGGAGGGCGAAGACGGTGTGCTCGACCTTGATCATCTCGAGCACGGTGCGGGCGTCCCGGACCCAGGACGAGGCGGTCCCTTCTCTGGCGGTCGTCGGCACGGGTCAAGACTACCGCGCGAGGTGGGGAGCGGAGCACGACCGTCGCGCTAAGATAGCGACATGCGCATTCCTCGTGTGGGGCGGGGGAACGCCCGCGCGGCGTGGGCCGCGGGGGTGCTGGCGATCGCGCTGACCGTGCCGGCGGCGGCCTCGCTCACGGAGGGCGGCGACCGAGCCGGCGCGCGCGTCCGTCAGCCGCCGCCGCTGGTCGCCGAGCCCGTCGAGCCGCCGGGGGAGATGGGCGACCACGGCCTGCAGCGCCTGGCCGCAGGCGCCACCGCCTCGGCGCCCTTCGAGCACCAGGTCATCGAGATCGTCAACGAGGAGCGGCTGGCGGTGGGTCTGCCGCCGCTCAAGGGCAACGACCTCCTGACCAACGCCGCCGAGGGCCACAGCGAGCGGATGGCGGTCGCGGACTTCTTCGACCACTGCGATCCCGACGTGCCGGCGAACGCGAACCAGTTCTTCGAGCGGATGAGCGCCGCAGGCTACCACTGGGCGACCGCCGCGGAGAACATCGCCGCCGGCTCGAGCTCCCCGACCGGCGTGATGGCGCAGTGGATGAGCAGCCAGGGGCACCGCGACAACATCCTCGATGCGGACGGCTTCGGTCACCGCGAGATCGGCGTCGGCTACTTCGAACAGGCCGGCGACCAGGGCAACGTGCGGCGCGACTTCAACGGCGACTGCGTGCCGGACTCCTCCGCCAGCGGCCCCTTCTTCCGCTACTGGACCCAGAACTTCGGCCGCCGCAACGGCGTCCACCCGGTGATCGTCGAGCGCGAGGCGTGGGAGACCTCGTGCGCCGAGGTCGAGCTCTACACCTACGGGCAGGGGGTCTTCACCCAGATGCGCTTCTCGAACGACGGGGCGACCTGGTCGCCGTGGACGGCGTTTTCCCCCGACGCCCAGTGGACGCTCCCGGGCGGCGCCAGCGGCACCGCCACGGTCTGGGCGCAGCTCGGCAACGGCGGCGTCGCCCAGCACCAGGCGACCGACACCATCCGCCTCGCCGCCGACTACCCCGCCCTCTCCGTCCTCGATCTCTCCGCCGACACCGTGATCGGCGCCGAGAGCTTCGTCGCCTGCGACACCCTCTCCGCCGGCGACGGCTTCCACGTCGCGCTCGGCGGCACGGCGACCTTCAGCGCCCGCCGGGTGGTGCTGCGCGACGGCTTCTCGGTGGCCGACGGCGGCGAGCTGCGGGTGACGACCCGCTAGCCGCCGTAGGGATCACGGCCCGCCGCACTCCGCCGGCGCGGCGATCTCCACCCGGAAGCTGGCGAACTCGCGCACCACGAAGCCGTCGTGGAAGGCGACGCTGTCGCCGGCACGGAAGACGACGTCGGCCCGCTGGCGATGGTGTGCTGCGGCCAGCGGTTGCCCGTTGCCGAGGTCGGCGACGTCGGCAAGCGGGGTGCCGTCGCTCTCCCTCCACAGCGCGTCGTCGAGAGCCGGGGGGGAGCCGGGGACGGCGGAGCCGGCGAGGACGTCGAGCTCGCCATCGAGGTCGCCGAGCTCCAGGGTGCGCGGCGAGGGGAAGACGTCGTCGAGGAGGCGCGGGGTCCAGCCGCCGTCGGTGGGGGTGCAGTCGTTCCGCGCCCAAGCGATCACCGAGTCGAGGCCGAGGCGGCGCAGGCGGCGACCACGTCGCGTACGCCGTCGCCGTCGAGGTCGCTCACCGCCACCGCCACCGGGGCGTCGGCCGGGGCGATGGTGCACTGCGGCCAGAAGTCGCCGCCGCCCAGGTCGGTGGTGTCGTCGGTCGGGTCGCCATCGTTCTCCCACCAGGCGACCCGGTCGGCCGCGAAGCCGGTCGCGAGAGAGTGGGGTGGACATCACTGACATCGATCGTTCAAGTATTGTAGGCTTCACGTCCCCGTGGACCAACCAATCTCTGGAACGTCAGGACGGGCCGGGTTCGGTTTCGATCGTAGGGTAGGAGTGACGGCGAGAAAGCCCCGAGACATTGGCCGTCGCGTCATCGACAAGGTCCGGCGATTGGGCGCCGGCCTCGACCTCTCGTCGGAGTCGGTCTGGCCAGGTTTGCGGAACGACCTATTCGTCGCTCACGAGGCCATCTACCACTTTTTCGCCACTCTCTGCCGGGGTCGACGCGTCCTCGACGCTGGATGCGGTACGGGTTATGGCTCCGCGCTGCTGGCGGCCGCGGGAGCGCGGTCCGTTCTGGGAGTAGACCTCAGCCGGAGGAGCATTCGCTTCGCCCGTCGGCGGTACAAATCGCAGCGGCTGGATTTTGTCGTCGGAGACCTGGAGAATGCCACCTTGCCCGCCGGTTCTCTCGACCTGGTCGTGGCGTCGAATGTCCTCGAGCACTTGGCGAGCCCCCGACGGTTTTTGGAGCCGATGGGGACTTGGCTGAGCGAGGGCGGAGAGGCCGTCTTCGCCGTCCCGCCGATCACCAATGAGTACCAGTTGAGGCTGAACCAGGACAACCCGTTCCACCTGAGCAACCTCGCAATCGCCGAGTGGCTGGATCTATTTCGAGAGCTGGGTTGGTCTGTGCGCTGTTATCGCCAGTGCTATCGAGCCAACGGTCGAGAGCTGGACTTCGGCTCACCGCGACGATCGCCGGCCTCGGTGACGGACTTCGAGTTCCCCGCCAGCGATCGCGACGGCCTCTACACTGAAGCCACCTTGGGGGCGCTGTTTCACCTCCGCCGCGCCCGCGGGTAGGCCGTCGAGCCTTCGACAGCCTCTTCGGGTGCTGCGATCTCAAGCCGCGCGCTCTTGTTGGGCGGCTTGGACCTCAAGAAACAACGTCTTCTGCGCCGCGGCCTTGCCGCTCATAGGCGAAAGCCCGATCGGCCAAGGCCGCGCCACAGAGAACCTTTCAGCAGCCTGCTAGCCGCCGGCCAGCAGCAGCTCCGTCACCTCGCGCCGGCGGGCGTCGTCCCGGGCGAGCTCGCCGCGCGCCGCCATCGTGCGCATCACCGCGCCGCGCTTGCCGACGCCGCGCATGCGGAGGCACATGTGCTCGCCCTCGACGATCACCAGGGCACCGAGCGCGCCGGCGTGCTCGATCAGGGCGTCGGCGATCTCGGCCGTCATTCGCTCCTGGAGCTGCGGGCGGCGGGCGAAGAGCTCGACCGTGCGGGCGATCTTCGACAGCCCGACCACCCTTCCCGGAGACGGCAGATAGGCGACGTGGGCGGTTCCGAGCACCGGCAGGAGGTGGTGCTCGCAGGTGCTGGTGAAGTCGATGGCCCGCAGCACGACGAGATCGCCCGTGCCCTCGTCGAAGGCACGGGCGAGGTGACAGGCGGGGTCGTCGGCGAGCCCGGCGAAGAGCTCGGCGCAGGCGCGGGCGACGCGCTCGGGCGTCTCCCGCAGGCCCTCGCGCTCGGGGTCCTCGCCGATGGCGAGCAGCATCTCGCGCACGGCGCGCGCCAGCCGCTCGTGGTCCACCGCTCCCGCCCGCCGCGAGCGCGACGGGCGGGGCGAGCCGTGCATGTCGACGACCTCGTGGAGCTGCGTCATAGCGACTTCAGGAACTCCTGGAGGTCCCGCTTCTCCGACTCGGACAGCTCGAGGTCGAAGTGCTGGTCGTAGTGGTCGATGACGTCGAGCAGCGTCGGGAAGCGGCCGTCGTGGTAGAAGCCGCCCTCGGTGTGCGTCCACAGACCGGCGAGCGGCGTGGTGCGGTAGCGCCCCTCCGGGCCGCGGTCGGCCTGGAAGGAGTCGATCCCGATCTCCTCGGGCAGGTGGAGGTTCCAGCCCGGCTCGGTGTAGATCGGCGGCACGTGGCACTCGGCGCAGCCGGCCTTGCCGGCGAACAGCGTCTCGCCGCGCTCGGCGGCGGCGACGTCGAAGCTGCCGGCCGGCGGATCGGGCGCCGGGATGGCGATCTGGTAGAGGTGGAGGTCGGCCAGGTGCTCGGTCAGGAGGTCGGGCACCTCGTCGATGTCGTCGAGCCCCGCCTTCGCCGCGATCGGGTACTTCTCGGCGTCGGCCAGCCGCGGGTCGTAGAAGCGGGCGAGGCCGTTCATCTCGTGGCCGCCGACGTAGGCGTTCCAGTACGGCACGCCGCCCCAGCCCTCGTAGGTGTGCAGGTTGACGCCGGCGAGGCCGAAGGCCGGCGGGATGAGCACCGACGCGGACTTCCCGTCGGGGCGGAAGGCGACGCCGTCGAGGTTGAGGTGGGCGTCGAACTTGCCCGGACCCCAGCTGGTGAGCACCGTCTTGACCGTCTCGACGTCGACCTCGAGGAGGTCCGCCAGCGGCTGCAGGTTCGGCGCGATCGACAGGATGGCGCCGACGTCGAGGTCGCGGTTCGCCCAGCCGTCGAGGCGGTGGCCGATGCCCGGCGCCAGCGAGTCGTCGACCGTCGAGTGGCAGAACGCGCAGGTGATGCCGAGGTCCTTCAGTTGATCCCCTTCGACGTTGGCGACCACGCCGACCACGGCGTAGCGCTCGAAGAGGAAGCGGGTGACCGCCGGGTCGTCGAGGTCGACGGCGCCGCGCTGGATCGCCCGGCGCACCGACGGCGGCAGGTTGTCGACGTCGACCTTGACGCCGAGCGCCAGCGCCTGCCGCGGGGTGACCTGCGACAGCACCTCGTTCAGGCCGAGCGTGTTGGAGAAGAAGAGATTGCTGCCGAACGGGTCATAGCGGAACGTCTGGCGGCCGCGCTCCAGCGACGCCATCGCGTGGGAAACGATGGGGTCCGCCTTCGCCGGCGCCTGCACGGTGGGGACCGGGCCGAGCACCGGCGAGCTGTTGGCCAGCGCCGGCACCAGCGCGGCCAGCGCCGGAACGGCGACCAGCATCGCGACGATCGAGATCCTCCTCCACATGCTGCTCCTCCTTTGTGTGATTGCTCCCTGCCTGGCGGGAGGCTAGACTAGTTCTGCGAATTTTGCAAGCCAGAACTTGTTTTGGTGAACGGCTAGAATCGAATGGACCGACAGGAGGCGACCGTGGATGTACTGCCTTTGGGCCACAGCGACGGCGAGACGAACGCGTTGTCGAGCATGCCCGAACCCCGCCGGTCGATCCTCGTCGCGCTGAAGTCCGGCGGCGCCCTGCGCATCGCCGACCTCGCCGACCAGATCGGCATCACCTACGAAGGAACCCGCCAGCACCTGCGGCAGCTCGAGACCCAGGGCTGGGTGACCCGGCGGGTGGAGCGCGAGTCGGCCCCCGGCCGCCCACGCTCCCTCTACCGGCTGACCGTCGCCGGCGACCACCTCTTCCCCAAGGAGTACGAGGAGCTGGCGATCGAGCTGATCGACGCGGTCGGCGAGCGGCTGGGCCCCGAGGCAGTGCGCGCGCTGCTCGAGGAGGTGGCGCGGCGCAAGGTCGAGCAGTGGCGGCCGCTCCTCGCCGGCAAGACCGTCGACCAGAAGCTCCAGGCGCTGACCAGCCTCTACCTCGCCAAGGACCCCTTCTGCCAGGTCGAGCGGGGCGCCGACGGCTCGACCCGGCTGGTCGAGATGAACTGCCCGTACCTCGAGGTGGCGCGCCGCCGCCCGGCGCTGTGCAGCGTCACCGTCTCGGTGCTGCGCCAGCTCCTCGGCCGCAAGGTGGTGCGCACCGAGCGCTTCCAGAACGGCTGCGGGCGCTGCGTCTTCGAGGTCGCCCCCGAGCCGGCCGAGCCCGAGGCGCCGCTCTTCGACTGGGAGCCCGAGCCGGCGCCGGGCACCTGACGGCCGGCGGTCACCAGCCGAGCCGCCGGCGCAGGCGGTCGATGCCGGGCGGCTCGGCGAAGTCCTCGGCCGCCGGCGGCGGGACGGCGGCGGCGAGACGGCCCCAGATCGGCAGCGCGGCACGGGCGCCGGCGAGACCGGCCGGCGCGGCGTCGTCGCGCCCCACCCACACCACCGTCGCACGCTCCGGGTCGTAGGCGGCGAACCAGGCGTCGCGGCCCTCGTTTCGAGGTGCCGGTCTTCGCCGCCAGCGGTCCGCTCGGGCGATGGCGGCGGGCGTCGCGGCCGGTGCCGCGCTCGACCACGCCGGCGAGCACCGCGGTGGCGACGTAGGCGTGGCGCGGGTCGAGGACGCGCTCGCGTCCGGGCGGCCGGCGGTCGGCGAGCGGCCGCCCCTCGGGCGAGAGCACCGCGACGAGACCGTGCAGGGTGGGTCGCTCGCCGCCGGCGGCGAGGGTGGCGTAGACCGTCGCCATCTCCCACGGCGTCACCTCGACCGCCCCGAGCGCCAGCGACGGCACCGGATCGGGCTCGGCGGCGAGCCCCATCCGCCGCGCCTGCCGCGCCACCTCGTCGAGCCCCACGTCGAGCGCGAGCCGCACCACCGGCACGTTGAGGCTGTCCTCGATCGCGGCGCGCAGAGTGACCGGGCCGCGGAAGCGGCCGTCGGAGTTGCGCGGCCGCCAGGTGCGGTCGCCGTCGGGAACGGCGAGGGGCTCGTCGGACAGCCGCGTCGAGGGTGAGGCGCCGGCGGCCAGCGCGGCGGTCAGCACCACCGGCTTCAGCGCGCTGCCGGCGTGGCGGCGCGCCTGGCTCACCCGGTCGAAGCCGCCGGCGGTGCCGTCGCGGCCGCCCTCCCAGGC
>DATABP010000768.1:0-2448 GCA_036259515.1 Thermoanaerobaculia bacterium
GGGCGATCTCGGGGCCGGTGTGCTCGAGCGGGCCGGCGATCGGCTCGCCGCGGCGGGCGGTGCCGCAGGCGAGCGCCAGGGCGGCGAGGCCGGCCAGCGCGAGGGAGACGCCGCCGCGGCCGGTCACCGTCCGCCCTCCGCCGCGCCGCCCTCGCCGTCGCGGACGATCCGCCACAACACGCCGGTGCCTTCGCGCGGCTCGGGCCCGCCCGGCCCGATCGTCATCACCCCGAAGTCGACGACGTAGAGGGCCTCTCCCGACGGATCGAAGCGCGCCGCCACCGGCCGCTCCAGCCCGCCGCCGCCGGCTCTCGAGGCCGGCCCCTTGGCCGGCCGGTTGACCGCGAAGTCCTCCACCCGGCCGGTCTCCGGGTCGACGCGGGTCACCTTGAAGCCGACCGGGCCCATCACCTTGCCGGCCCCGGGCGCCATGTCGCCGAAGTGGGCCACGAAGGCCTCGCCGACGTGGCCGAAGCCGGCGCTCCGCGAGAAGTCGAAGCCGTTCGCGGAGCCGTGGACGGAGAGGTTGGCGGCCGGGCGCGGCGGCTCGCCGGGATGCTCGGCGAGCACCGGCTGGAGGGGCGGGTTGCCGCCCTGCGCGAACCCCTCCTGGGTCAGCGGCCGGCCCTGCGCGAAGTCGGGCCAGCCGTACCAGCCGCCGGGCTCGACCGCCCACAGCGCGTCGCCGGCGCCGAACACCGGGCGGCTGCCGCGCTGGTCGTAGCCGTTCTCGGTGAGGAACAGGCGCCCGTCCGGCGCGAAGGCCAGCCCGAAGGGGTTGCGGAAGCCCCAGGCGACGAGCTCGACCGGACCTCCCGCGGGCCGCACCCGCATCACCGCGCCGGTGCACGGCACCTCTCCCGGCACCACCTGCCCGGCCGCCGTCTCGGTGCCGAAGGGGACGTAGGCGCCGGTGGTGGCGCGGTCGCCGGCCGCCGCGGTCAGCGGGTTCTCGCTGGTGTAGTTCCTGCCCGCGAGCCGCACGTCGGCGCAGGGCACGTCGTGGAAGTCGGGGTGGCGGCGCAGCCAGCCGAAGTCGGCGTTGTCCGGGCCGACGACGCCGGAGTTGGTCGCCGTGCCCTGGCCGAAGTAGAGCCAGCCGTCCGGCCCCACCGCCGGCCCGTTGGTGTGGTGGTCGCCCAGGCTGGGGAGGCCGTCGACGACGGTCTCGATCGCGCCGTCCGGCGTCACCCGCAGGATCGCCCCGCCCCCGCGCTCGCCGCCGGCGGCGACGTAGAGCGCGCCGTCGTGGAAGACGACCCCGTTCCACGGCGGCCGCTCGCCGCGCGCCACCTCGCGCACCCCGCCGTCCGCCTCGACCGCGACCAGCCGCGGCACCGTCCACACCTCCCCGTACGAGTAGCCCGCCTCGACGACGTAGACGCCGCCCTCGCCGTCGAAGGCGACGCCGGTGGGGAAGGTGAGCCCGGTGGCCACCGCCTCGATGCGGTAGCCCTCGGGAAGCGCCACGCCGGCGGGGTCGACCTCGCGCGGCGGCGCGAAGCGGGTCTGCCCGCCGCCGTCGGACGGCCGCATCGACCAGCAGCCGGCGGCGGCGAGGGCGGCGAGGAGGGGGACGGCGGCGGCGGCGAGGGGCGTTCGGCGCGGCATCGGGGTGCCGTGGGAAATCAAGCAAGAACTCTGCCGGAAGGGGCGAGGCGGGCCGCTACGGACGGCGCCGGCTCGGCACCGCGTCGCGGTGGCTCAGGCTCTCGAGGAACGCCACCAGGTCGGCCACCTCGCCGTCGTCGAGCCCGAGCGGCTGGAGGAGCGTCGTCGGGTGGCCGAGCGGAGCCGCGCCCTGCCGCGTGTCGTAGAAGCGGACCACCTCCTCGAGCGTGGCGAAGCGGCCGTCGTGCATGTAGGGCGCGGTGTCGGCGACGCCGCGCTGCGGGCGGCCTACGAGGAGGTCTTCGGTCCGCTCCCCGCCGCCGCCGGCGAAGCGGCCCGCTTCCCCGCCGACGCGCGCCCCCTCCCCGACCGGCCGGAGCACCCGCCCCAGCTCGCCGGGGCGGCGATGCGCGAGGAGGACCGCGAGGCGGCGACGCGGGTGCTGGTCGGCGTCGGCAAGGCGATCGCCGCCTTCGAGCGGACGCTGGTGGTGCGGGAGACGGCGCTCGACCGCTTCGTCGCGGCGCTGCGCCGCGACGGCCGGCCGCCCGCGGGCGAGCTGTCGCCGTCGGCGGTGCGCGGGCTGGCCCTCTTCGCCGGCCGCGCCGGCTGCACGCTGTGCCACAGCGGCCCGCTGCTCTCGGACGGCGAGTTCCACGACGTCGGCATCGCGCTCACCGCCGGCCACCGCGTCGACCCCGGCCGCCACCGCGGCGCCTACGCGGCGCTGCGCAGCCCGTTCTCCCGCCTCGGCCGCCACGCCGACGCCCTCGATGCCGGCGCCCCGATCCGCTTCCTGACCGTCGCCACCCAGCAGCTCGGCCAGTTCAAGACGCC
>DATABP010000769.1:0-3973 GCA_036259515.1 Thermoanaerobaculia bacterium
CCCCCCCCCCCCCCCCCACCGCCCCACCCGGTTCGAGCTTGCGGGTTTTTCCGCCGCCTCCGCCGTCTACGCCACGTACCGCCCGCTGATCGCCCCCTCCACGAGCAGCGCCTCCACCGACCCCACCAGCTCCGGCCCGAACCGCACCCGGAACGTCTCCCGCGGCGCCACCTCCACCCGCCACCCCGGCAGCCGCACCCGCACCCGAAGCGGCGTCTCCCCCGCGTGCTCGACGAGCACGTCGCGCAGCCGCTGGAGGTTGCCGATGGCGAGGCCGCCGTCCACCTCCACCTCCACCGAGCGCAGCAGCCGCCGCGCCGCCTTCCTGAGCGACTGGATCTCGTCCACCGTCAGCTCCATCTCGCCCTGGCGGTCGCGGACGACGCCCTTGAGGACCACCACCGCGTCCTCCTCCAGCAGGTGGCCGAACTGGTCGTAGTGGTCGGCGAAGAGGATCGCCGGCAGCGAGCCGGTGAGGTCCTCGAGCACGAAGCGGCCCATCACCCGGCCGGCGTTGCGCCCGCTCTTGATCTTGGTCGGCCGCACCTTCGTCACCACGCCGCCGAGCCGGACGGGGCCCTCCGGAACGTCCTCCTTGAGCTCGCCGATGGTGTGGCTGGCGAGCTGGGCGAGCTGCGCGACGTGCTCGGAGAGCGGGTTGCCGGTGAGGTAGAAGCCGAGCGCCTCCTTCTCGGCCGACAGGCGCTCGCTCTCCGCCCACTCGGGGCCGTCGGGGTCGGCGGCCGCCTCCTCGCCGGCGCCGCCGCCGAAGAGCGTCGACTGCCCCACCTCGCGCTCGTGGCGCCGCCGCTCGGCGTAGGCGAGCACCTCGTCGAGCCCCTCGGCGAGCGCCCGGCGGCTCTTGCCGAAGGCGTCGAAGCAGCCCGCCTTGATCAGCATCTCGAAGACCTTGTGGTGGACCAGCTTGCCGTCGAGCTCGCCGGCGAAGTGGGCGAGCCCGGAGAAGCGGCCGACGCGGCGGCGGGCGGCGAGGACCTCCTCGACCGCGCCCTCGCCCACCCCTTTGACGCCGCCCAGGCCGAAGCGGATCGCGTCGCCTTCGAGGGTGAAGAACCACACGCTCTCGTTGACGTCCGGCGGCAGCACGCGGATGCCCATCTCCTCGCACTCGCGGACGTACTTGGCGATCGAATCGGTGTTGCCGAGCTCGGAGTTGAGCATCGCCGCCATGAAGGCGACCGGATGGTGGGCCTTCAGGTACGCCGTCTTGTAGGCGAGCATCGCGTAGGCGACGCTGTGGCTCTTGTTGAAGCCGTAGCCGGCGAAGGGCTCGATGTAGTCCCACAGCTCCTCGGCCTTCTTGCGCGGCACGCCGCGGCGCTCGGCGCCGGAGACGAACTTCTCCTTCTGCTCGAGCATCACCTCGAGCTTCTTCTTGCCCATCGCCTTGCGCAGGACGTCCGCCTCGCCGAGGGTGAAGCCGGCCACCTCGACGGCGATCTGCATCACCTGCTCCTGGTAGACGATGACGCCGTAGGTCTCCTCGAGGAGCGCCTTCGTCTCCGGCAGCACGTAGGTGACGCGCTTGCCCTGCGCGCGGCGGATGTACTCCTCGACCATGCCCGAGGTCAGCGCGCCCGGGCGGTAGAGGGCGTTGAAGGCGGCGAGGTCCTCGAACTTCGACGGCTTCGCCCGCCGCAGGAGGTCCTTCATGCCGCGCGACTCGAACTGGAAGATGCCGTTCGTCCGCCCCTCGCAGAACAGGCGGAAGACCTCCGCGTCGTCGAGCGGCACGGCGTCGAGGTCGAGGTCGATCCCCTGCCGGCGCACCATCTCGACGGCGTCGTCGAGCACGGTCAGCGTGCGCAGGCCGAGGAAGTCCATCTTGAGGAGGCCCAGGCTCTCGACCACGTCCTTGTCCCACTGCGTGGTCACCTCGTCCTTGTTCGTCTTGTAGAGCGGGACGAGCTCCTCGATCGGCTGCGGGGTGATCACCACCCCGGCGGCGTGCACCGAGGCGTGGCGGGTCAGCCCCTCGAGGCGGCGGCCGATCTCGACGACGCGCGCCACCTCGGGGTCGCGGTCGACCTCCTCCTTGAGCTTCGGCAGCTCGCCGAGGTCGAGCGAGCGGGTCATGTCCGGCACCAGCTTGGCGACCGCGTCGACGCGCCCGAACGGCATCCCCATCACCCGCCCGACGTCGCGGATCACCGCCTTCGCGGCGAGCGTCCCGAAGGTGATGATCTGCGCCACCTTGTCGCGGCCGTACTTGTTGTTGACGTAGTCGATCACCTCGCCGCGGCGCCGCATGCAGAAGTCGATGTCGATGTCCGGCATCGAGATCCGCTCGGGGTTCAGGAAGCGCTCGAAGAGGAGGCCGTAGCGCAGCGGGTCGATGTCGGTGATGCGCAGCGCGTAGGAGACCAGCGACCCCGCCGCCGAGCCGCGCCCCGGCCCCACCGGGATGCGGTGCTCGCGCGCGTGGCGGATGAAGTCCCAGACCACCAGGAAGTAGCCCGGGAAGCCCATCTGCCGGATGATCGCGATCTCCTTCTCCAGCCGCTCGCGGTAGACCTCCTCGCCGAGGCTGGCGAGCGTCGGCGAGCCCAGGCGGCGGAGCTCGACGAGGCGCTCGGCCAGACCCTCGCGCGCCACCTCGGCGAAGTAGCCGTCGAGCGTGCGCCCCGCGGGCACCGGGAACTCCGGCAGGTGGAACTCGCCGGTGGGGATGGTCAGATCGCAGCGCTCGGCGATCGCCAGCGTGTTCTCGATCGCCGCCGCGTCCTCCGGGAAGAGGGCGTACATCTCGTCCGCCGTCTTCAGGTAGAACTGGTCGCTGGCGTAGCGCAGGCGGTCGGGGTCGGAGACGTTCTTCTGCGTCCCGATGCAGAGCAGCACGTCGTGGGCGACGGCGTCGCCGCGGGTCAGGTAGTGGCAGTCGTTGGTCACCACCAGCGGGATGCCGGTGCGCCGCGAGATGCGCCGCAGCACCTCGTTCGCCGCCCGCTGCTCGGGGATGCCGTGGTCCTGGAGCTCGAGGTAGAAGTTGCCGTCGCCGAAGATCTCCCGGTACTCGAGCGCCAGCGCCTCGGCCTCGTCCTCCAGCCCGCCGGTGATCTTCTCGGCGATCTCGCCCTTGAGGCACGCCGAGAGCGCGATCAGCCCCTCGGAGTGGGCGCGGAGCAGCGCCTTGTCCATCCGCGGCTTGTAGTAGAAGCCCTCGAGGAAGGCGCGCGAGGAGAGCTTGATCAGGTTCCTGTAGCCGGCCTCGTTCCGCGCCAGGAGCACCAGGTGGTTCGCCCCGCCGCCGCGGTTCGACGCGGTGCGGTCGCGCATGTCGCCGGGGGTGACGTAGGCCTCGATCCCGACGATCGGCTTGATCCCGGCCGCCCGCGCCCGGTTGTAGAGCTCGATCGCCCCGAACAGGTTGCCGTGGTCGGTCAGCGCCAGCGCCGGCATCCCCTGCGCCACGGCGGCGCCGATCACGTCGTCGAGGCGGTTGGCCCCGTCGAGCAGGCTGAACTGGCTGTGGAGGTGGAGGTGGACGAGCTGCGACACGGCTGGGCGGGATGATAGCAGCGGCCCGGCCACCTCCGGAGGGTCGGGAGAGGGTCAGTAGCAGGTGCCGTGCATGCCGATCGAGTAGCGGTTCTCGGCGCTGTAGGTGCCCATCACCAGGCCGCCGCCGGTCAGCGTGTCGAAGAAGAAGTCGAAGATGCCGGCGGCGGCCGGGCTGCCGATGGTGGCGAGGATCTCATCGGCGGTCACTCTGCTGACCACCAGCGCCGTCCACAGGCCCACGCTGCCGAGGAAGTTTCCCGCCTCGTCGAAGACCTCGATGATCGCGCTCGGGTCGTCGAGCGCCTCGTCCGGCCCTAGCGGCGTGTCGACGGAGGACGAGGTCGGTGCCGCCGGAGAAGGGGCCGCGTCGCTCCGGCCGCGTCGACGCGGCCGGAGCAGTGGCTCAGCCTATAGTGACGGCGGCACCCACAGCGTTTCGACCCGCCGGCCG
>DATABP010000770.1:0-3066 GCA_036259515.1 Thermoanaerobaculia bacterium
CGGCCGGCGGCGCGCCGCCTAATATGTCGTCAGCACCCGCCGGTCCTTGGCGCGCAGCGCCTCCTCGCGGCTGAGCATCGTCCCCGACGCCGAGCGCATGCCGCCCCGGAGCTGGCCGCGGAAGTCGTTGATCGCGCGGCCGTCGCCGCCCTGGACCGGAGTGGGCACGCGGAGCGTCTCGCCGAAGTCGACGGCGGGGAAGGCCGCCGGGCCGAAGCGCGCCGGCTCGCCCTTCGCCTTCGCCGCCAGCGCCTTGAGGATCATCTGCGGATGGATCGGCACCTGGTCGACGCGCACCCCGACGGCGTCGAAGATCGCGTTGGCGACCGCCGGCATCACCGGGAGGAGCGGCCCCTGGCCCACCTCCTTGGCGCCGAACGGGCCCTCGGGATCGGGGTCCTCGATCAGGTAGGTGGTCACCGGCGGCATGTCGAGGAAGGTGGGGCTCTTGTACTCGAGGAGCGACGGCTCGCGGTGGACCAGCGCGTTCGACAGCCGCTTGGGGAGGCGCCGGAACGCCTGCTCCTCCATCATCGCCTCGCCCAGTCCCATGTAGACCGAGCCCTCCACCTGGCCGACGACCAGCGCCGGGTTGAGCGCGCGGCCGACGTCGTGGGCGATCCACACGTGCGCGGGCCGCCAGAGGCCGGTCTCCGGGTCGACCTCCACCTCGACGACGCAGGCGGAGTACGAGTACGCCGGCGAGGGTCCGACGCCGGCGCCGCGGTACTTGCCCGGCGAGCGCGGCGGGATGTAGGAGCCGGTGGTGCCGAGGGTGCCGAACGTCGCCTCGGCGAGGATCGCCGCGTCCTGGAACGAGACGCCGCGCTCGGGGTCCTCCGGCGCCTCGGCGTCGAACACCCGGCGCCCGGCGAAGACCAGCCGCCCGGCCGGCACGCCGAGCTTCTCGGCCACCGCGCGGGCCAGGAGGTCGCGCGCCCGCTCCGCCGCCTGGAGCGCCGCGTTGCCCATCATCAGCGTCACCCGCGACGAGTAGCTGCCGAGGTCGACGGGGGTGAGGTCGGTGTCGCCGACGCAGAGCCGCACGTCGGCGAGGTCGATCCCCAGCACCTCGGCGACGACGCCGGCGAGCACCGAGTCCGACCCCTGGCCGATCTCCGCCTCGCCGCAGAACACCGCCACCCGCCCCGAGCGGTCGAGCTGGAGCTGCACCCCGCTCTGCGGCATGTGGTTCCAGTAGATCGGCAGCCCGGCGCCGCAGAGGTACGAGCCGCAGGCGAGGCCGAGGCCGCGCCCCTCCGGGAGATTGCCGTAGCGCTCCTTCCAGCCCGAGCCGGCGACGACGGCCTCGATGCAGCGGCCGAGCCCCATCGAGCCGATCTTGAGCCAGTTCGCGGTGATCGAGCCGGGCGCCGCGAGGTGGCGGAGGCGCATCTCCGCCGGGTCGAGCCCCAGCGCCTGCGCCGCCTTGTCGAGGTGGACCTCGAAGGCGAAGCGGGGCTGCGGCGTGCCGTGCCCGCGCTTGGGGCCGCAGGGCGGCTTGTTGGTGAAGGCGCGGATCGACTCGAAACGGTAGTGGGGCAGCTCGTAGGTCACCGTCTGGAGCGCCCCGGTGTAGTAGGTCGAGGCGACGCCGTAGCTGCCGTAGGCGCCGCCGTCGAGCGCGGTGCGGAGGTGCTGCGCGGTGATCGCGCCGTCCTTTTTGAAGCCGGTCCGCACGTGCATCAGCACCGGGTGGCGCCCGCGGTGGCAGTAGAAGACCTCCTCGCGGGTGAGCGTCACCTTCACCGGGCGGCCGAGCTTCCGGGCCATCGCGGCGGCGGCGATCTCGTGGTTGAAGGGGTCGCTCTTGCCGCCGAAGCCGCCGCCCGAGGGCGTGGCGATCACCCGCACCCGCGAGGGCTCCAGCCCCAGCACCTTGGCGAGCGCGCGGTGCAGGTAGTGCGGCGTCTGGGTCGAGGAGTAGACGGTCACCCGGTCGTCGTCCTCGGGGACGGCGACGGTGGCGTGCTGCTCCATCGGCAGGTGGGTGTTGCCCTCGTAGAAGACCGTGTCCTCGAGCACCAGGTCGGCCTCGGCGAAGCCGGCGTCCACGTCCCCGAACTCCATCGCCATCCGCTTGTGGAGGTTGCCGTGGTCGCCGTAGTCGTGGAGCCGCGGCTCGGGGGTGGCGATCGCCTCCTCGATCGAGGCGATGGTCGGCAGCGGCCGGTACTCCACCCGCACCGCCCGCGCCGCCTCCCACGCCGAGTCCTCCGTCGTCGCCGCCACCGCCGCCACCGGGTCGCCCACGAAGCGCACCTTGTCGGGGCAGAGCGCGTGCTCGTCCTGGGAGACGGGGAGGATGCCGAAGGGGGTGGGGAGGTCCCTGCCGGTGAGGGCGCCGAGGTAGCCGGGCACCGCTTCGGCGGCGGAGAAATCGATCCCGGCGATCTCGGCATGGGGCACGGTGGAGCGGACGAGCCGCAGGTAGACCATCCGCGGCAGCGCGAGGTCGTCGGCGAAGCGGGTGGCGCCGGTGACCTTCGCCCGCCCGTCGACGCGCCGAAAGGCGGTGCCGAGGAGGTTCTTCGGCACGCGGGAGCCGGGCTTGTCGGCCTGGCGCTGGGGCTGTGGTCTTTCGATCGGCTCGGCCATGGCGCGTTCGACGCTGGCGGTGGTGCCCGACGGGCGCGCCATTCTATCGGCCTCAGGCCGGCGGCGCCGACGCGGCGAGGAAGCGTTCGACCGCAGCGAAGGCGTCCCTGTTCGCCGGCTCCTTCAACTGCTCTTCGATCTTGCCCTTGTCCCTCTCACTCAGGTGCCAGGACAGCGGCGCTTCCAGGTCGAGCGTGAAGGGGATCGCCTCGAACTCGAAGTCGCGCTGCTCGGCGACCTCTTTCAACAGCGAGACCTCCTGGTCGTTGCGGGCGGCCTGGCTCGAGCTGCGGACGTTGAACAGCGTCATCGCCGGACCGAGCGTGGCATAGACCCAGCCGGCTCCGGTCTCGGCCGGCGCCTCGGCGTCGGGTGCCGAGGCACGGATCTCGATCAGCAAGAACCTCGGTCTAGCTTGGCCGCCGCGTTCCCGGAGCTGGGCCCTGTCGAGAGCGTGGCGCAGCCACT
>DATABP010000771.1:0-3033 GCA_036259515.1 Thermoanaerobaculia bacterium
CAGCTCCTCCATGAGGGAGATGAGCCGGCGGAGGTTGACGTCGTCGAGGGCCGCCTCGATCTCGTCCAGGATGTAGAACGGCGACGGCCGGGCCCGGAAGATCGCCACCAGCAGCGCCATCGCGGTCAGGGAGCGCTCGCCGCCCGACAGAAGTGACAGCCGCTTCACCTTCTTGCCGGGCGGCCGGGCCTCGACCTCGACGCCCGTGGTGAGCAGGTCGTCGGGATCGGTGAGGACCAGCCTCCCCTCGCCGCCGGGGAACAGCGTGCTGAACACGATCTCGAACTCGCGGGCCACGTCGGCGTAGGCCGTCGCGAAGACCTCGAGGATCTTGTCGTCGACCTCTCGGACCACGGTGAGCAGGTCGCGGCGGGTGTTCTTGAGGTCCTCGAGCTGGGTGGAGAGGAACCGGTAGCGCTCCTCCAGCGCGGCGAACTCCTCGAGGGCGAGCGGGTTGACCTTGCCGAGCAGCGTGAGGTCCTTCTCGGCGCGGCGGGCGCGGCGCTCCTGGGTGCCGCGGTCGTAGGGCATCGGCGGGGGCTCGACGACGTCCTCTCCGCGCTCCTTCGCCGCCTCGTACTCGGCCATCTCGCCTGCCGAGGGCGGCACGGGCTCCTCGGGGCCGTACTCGGCGACCAGGTCCTCGATGGAGAGTCCGTGCTCGCCGAGCACCTTCTCGGTGAGCTGCTCCAGCCGCAGCCGGTTCTGCGCGCGCAGCACCTCGTCGCGGTGGACGGCGTCGGTGAGCTTGTCCATCAGGGTGGTGAGCCGGCCGGTGGTCATGCGGGCCTCGCCGAGTGCGCGCTCGCGGGAGTCGCGGGCGGCCGCGGCGGCGTCGCGCTCGGTGGCGGCCGCCGCGAGCGACTCGGCGATCCGCTCGCCCGCGGCCTGCCCCGCCGTGACGACGCGCCGGGCGATCTGCGCACTGCGTTCCCGCGCCTCGCGCGCCGCCGCGGCCCGCGCCCTTGCCTGCCGCTCCGAGGCCGCCTGGCGACGCAGCGACTCGGCGCGCCCGGCGATCGCCCTGGCCCGCTCCTCGGCGGTGCGCAGCGTGAGCCGGGCCTCCACCTCCTCGGCGCGCGCGGTGGCGAGCGACTCGGCGGCGGCGTCGCGGATCTCGGTGTCGGGCTCGTCGTCGACCGGCTCGTCCTCGGCCACCGCGAGCTGTTGCTCGGCGGCCTCCAGCGCGAGCAGGGCGTCGGAACGGCGGGCCTCGACCGTGTCACGCCGCCCCCGCAACCGCTGCGCCTCGGCGGTGGCCGAGCGCACGGCCTGCTCGAACCGCCCCAGCTGCGCCGACGCCGCCGAGCGGCGCGCCTCGGCGGCGTTCTGCACCTTCTGCGCCTGTTCCACGTCCGACAGCCGTGCCGCCTCCTCGGAGCGGGCGCCCTCGAGGGCGGGCCGCAGCCGTCCGAGCTCCTCCTCCACGGCCTCGCGCCGCTCGAGCGCCTCGTTCACCGCGGCCTGGACGTCCAGCGCGCTCGACGCGGTGCCGGACCCGCCGGAGGCCCGGGCGGCCCCGAGGACGTCACCGTCGGTGGTGACGGCGGTCAGCTCCGGCCGCGCGGCCACCACGGCCCGCGCGGCGTCGAGATCGTCGACGACGACGACCCCTCGGAGCAACACGGCGACGGCCCCGGCAACGGCAGGCGAAGCGTTGACGAACTCGACCGCCCACCGCCCGGCGGGCGGCTGCCCGGGTTCAGGAAAGTGGCTTTCCTGAACTTCCGGGGCCACCACCAGGGAGGCTCGGCCCGCGTCGTTCGTGCGGAGCTGCCTCAAGGCCTCCACCGCAGTCTCGGGGGAACCCACGGCCAGTGCGTCGGCCAGCTCGCCCAGTGCCGCGGCGATCGCCGCGCGGGCCTGCGGCTGCACCGTCAGCAGGCCGGACACCGGGCCGAGCACGCCGTCGGTGTCCACCAGGGCGCCCGAGCCGTCGCGGCGGGCGAGCCCGACCGACAGCGCATCGACGCGGGCCCGCCAGTGCGCCCGCTGCTGCTCCAGCTCACGCTCGCGCGCCACCAGCTCGGCCACCCGGCCCCGGGCGCTCTCGTGCGCTTCGACGGCCTCGACGCACCGCTGCTCCAGCCCGCTGTCACCGTCGTCGATGGCGCCGAGATCGTCGCGGGCCTGCGCGAGCTCGGCCTCCGCGGTGGCGGTGCGCTCCTGCGCCTCGCCCAGCGCCTCGGACAGCCGGTCGATCTCGTCGGCCGTGGCGGCGGCACCGCTGCGGAGCGCCTCGGCCCGCCCGGCGAGGGTGGCCAGGCCGGCTCTGCGGTCGGCGAGCGCCCGGACGGCGGCCATGTGCGCGCGCTCGGCCGCGGCGAGGGTCTTCTCGTGTTCGGCGCGCTCCTCGAGCACGTCCGAGAGCAGCCGCCGGGCCTCCGCGACGCCGGCGACCAGCTCGTCCTCCTGCTCGGAGACGGCGTCGGCCTCGGCGTCCAGCTCGTCGGGGTCGCGGCCGGGGGTGCGCTCCTGGGGGCCGGCGAGGTGGCGGCTGCGCTCCTGCGCGAGCCGCACGGTGCCTGCCAGCCGCTCGGCCAGCGCCGAGAGCCGGTACCAGGTGTCCTGCGCGGCGGCCAGGCGCGGCGCGTCCTGCGCGAGCGCGGTCTCCAGCCGCTCCTGCTCGACGCGCGCGACGGACAGCTGCTCCTCCACCTCGGCGCGCCGGGTGCGGGCGCTCGCCTCGTCGGCCTCCTCGCGCGCGAGATCGCTGCGCACGCTGACGACGTCGTCGGCGACCAGCCGCAGCCGGGCGTCGCGCAGCTCGGACTGCACCGACTGGGCGCGGCGCGCGATCTCGGCCTGCCGGCCGAGCGGCTTGAGCTGGCGGCGCAGCTCGGCGGTGAGGTCGGTGAGCCGGGTGAGGTTGGCCTGCATCGCGTCGAGCTTGCGGAGTGCCTTCTCCTTGCGCTTGCGGTGCTTGAGGACGCCCGCGGCCTCCTCGATGTAGGCGCGCCGGTCCTCCGGCTTGGACTGCAGCACGGAGTCGAGCTGGCCCTGCCCGACGATCACGTGCAGCTCGCGGCCGAT
>DATABP010000772.1:0-2462 GCA_036259515.1 Thermoanaerobaculia bacterium
GGCGGGCGACGGCGACTTCGCCGCCGCGATGGAGCGCATGCGCCGCCTGCGCGCCGGCATCGCGCCGCACGACGGCGCCGCCCGCTTCCGGGACCTCGGCGTCGACGTCTTCCTCGGCCACGGCCGCTTCGTCGCCCGGGACGCCGTCGAGGTCGACGGCCGGCGCCTGCGCTTCCGGCGCGCGGTGATCGCCACCGGCGCCCGGCCGCTCCTGCCGCCGATCGAAGGCCTGGCCGACGCCGCGCCGCTGACCAACGAGACCGTCTTCGCGCTCGAGCGCCTGCCGGCGCGGCTGGCGGTGATCGGCGCCGGGCCGATCGGCTGCGAGCTGGCGCAGGCCTTCGCCCGCTTCGGCAGCGCGGTGACGCTCGTCGACGTGGCGCCCCGCGTGCTGCCGCGCGACGACACCGACGCGGCCCGGGTGGTGGCCGCGGCGCTCGAGCGCGACGGCGTGCGGCTCCTCCTCGGCGTCGAGGTGCGGCGGGTGCGGCGCGAGGGCGACGAGCGGACTGTCGCCTGGGCGCCGCGCGACGGCGACGGCGGCGGCACCGCCGGCGAGCTCGCCGCCGACGAGGTCCTCGTCGCCGTCGGCCGCGCGCCGAACGTCGAGGGGCTGGGCCTCGAGGCGGCCGGCGTCGAGTACGGCCGCGCCGGGGTCGAGGTCGACGACCGGCTGCGCACCCGCAACCGCCGCGTCTACGCCGCCGGCGACGTCTCCTCGCGCTGGAAGCTCACCCACGCCGCCGACGCCGAGGCGCGCATCGTGCTCCAGAACGCGCTCTTCCGCGGCCGCAAGAAGGCCTCGGCCCTGGTCGTCCCCTGGTGCACCTACACCAGCCCGGAGGTGGCGCAGGTCGGGCTGACCGCCGCCGACGCCGAGGCGCGCGGCATCCCCTTCGACGCGGTCACCGTCCCCTTCGCCGCCGTCGACCGCGCCGTCCTCGACGGCGAGACGGAGGGCTTCCTGCGCGTCGTCCTCGAGCGCGGCGGCGACCGCATCCTCGGCGCCACCCTGGTCTCGGAGCACGCCGGCGAGTCGATCGGCGAGCTGACCCTGGCGATGGGCGCCGGCCTCGGCCTCGGCCGCCTCGCCGGGACGATCCACCCCTACCCCACCCAGGCCGAGGCGATCAAGAAGGCCGCCGACCAGTGGCGCCGCGGCAAGCTGACCCCGGCGGTGAAGCGGGCGTTCGCCGCCTGGTTCGCCGCCTGGCGCTGAGGGCGCCGCGGCAGCGAGGGCTATCGCCCGAGGTGCCCCTTTTCGACCGCCCGGTCGAGCAGCCGGCGCACCGTCTCCCAGAGCGCCGGCGCGCCGTCGGCGATGTGGCGGTTGACCGCCTCGACCTGGGCGCGGGCGACGCCGTGCTGACGCCAGGTGTGCCCGTCGGTGAGGACGTTGTGGACGATCGGCTGCATGCGGTCGACGGCGGCGGCGAAGCGGGCCTCCGGCGTGTCGCGGCGCTCGAACTCGTCCCACAGCGCGCGCACCTCGGCCGCCTGGTCGGACGGCAGGAGGCCGAACAGCCTCTCCGCCGCCCGCTCCTCGCGCGCCGCCTTGTCGAGCGTCGCCTCGGCGTCGTAGACGTAGGTGTCGCCGGCGTCGATCTCGACCAGGTCGTGGACGAGGAGCATATTCACCACCCGCGCCACGTCGACCCGCTCGGCGGCGTGCTCGGCGAGGAGCACCGCGGCGAGCGCGATGTGCCAGGAGTGCTCCGCCGAGTTCTCGCGCCGCGAGCGGTCGACGAGCAGCGTGCGGCGCAGCACGCCCTTCAGGCGGTCGACCTCGACGAGGAGCGCGAGCTGTCGCGCCAGCCGGTCGCCGGCGGCGTCGCGGGCGGCGGAGATCAGGTCGGCGAGCGGGGGCTCCGGACGGTCCACGCCGGGCAGACTACCAGCGCCCCCGCCCCGCGGATCACACGCAGCCGATCAGCGGGCAGACGCACGGACCGCGGCCGTCCCGGCTCGGCACGCAGTCGAAGCAGCTGCCGTCCGGGCAGCAGACCTGCCCGCACTTCGGCGCCGCGTCGGCCGCGGCGGTGAAGAACCCGAAGGCGCCGCCCACCGTCAGCGCCAGGGCGAGGACGAGGACCTTCCAACGCTTCATCGTCGTCTCCTTTCCGTCGTCACGGACAGATCAGGTCCGGGCACGCCTGCCCCTTGCAGCAACTGATGCAGGGGAAGCCGCCGTCGCAGCAGATCGTCCAGCAGGTCGATCCGCCGCCGGAGCCGCCGCCGGGCTTGGCGGCCGCTCCCACCGCGAGGCCGGCGGCGAGCGCCAGCGCGAGGAGCAGGGGCTTGATCGAGCGTCGCATCGCGTCGTCTCCTCGCCCTACGGGCAGGCGATGTCCGGGCACACGCACCCGCCGCCCGAGGTCGGGAAGCAGGAGTAGCAGCGCCCCTGGCAGCAGATCTTCGGGCAGCCGGCCGCCTCGGCGGGCACGGCGAGGAAGCCGGCGGGG
>DATABP010000773.1:0-1897 GCA_036259515.1 Thermoanaerobaculia bacterium
TGCCGTCGCCGCCGACCGCGATCACCCGCCGCGGCGGCGTCACGGCGCGGGCGAGCGCGGCGTCGAGCTGGGCTGCGGCGGCGGCCGGGTCGTCGGCCATCACCACGGTCGAGCGCTCGGCGAGCCGGTGCGCCAGCCGCAGCTCCCCCCACACTCGCGCCGCCCGGCCGCCGCCGGCGCGCGGGTTGACGAAGAAGACCGTCTCGGCGAGGACCCGCTCCTCCTCCACCGCCACCCCCGATCGAGCGACCCCGGCAGGGACGCCGGCCGCTACGCCCCGCCCTCGCCCTCCGGCTTCCCCGCCGCACGCCACGCCGCCACCCGCGCCTCGGCCGCCCGCGCCCGCTCGGCGTCGAGGCCGGCGTCGCGGCCGAGGTAGAGGGTCTGCGACGGGAAGGCGAAGTCGCTGCCGGCGGCGTGGACGATCTCCATCGTCGACAGCAGCAGCTCCTCCTGGACGGCGAGGTAGTCGTTGAAGTCGTCGGTGTCGACGTAGGCGTACATCTCGAGGTCGAGCGACGAGGCGCCGAGTCCGACGAAGCGCACCCGCGACGGCTCCGGCAGCACGCGGGGATGCTCGTCGAGCAGGCGGCGCAGCTCGGCGAGCACGCAGCGGAGCTGGTCCGGCGTCGTCTCGTAGCGGAGGCCGAGCTTGTGGAGCAGGCGGATGCGGTCGCGGGCGGCGAAGGTCTCGAGCTGGAGCTCCGAGAACTCGGCGTTGGGGACGGTGATCAGCGTGCGGTCGAGGGTGCGGATGCGGGTCGAGCGCAGGCCGATCGCCTCGACGGTGCCCGTCTGGGTGCCGAAGCGGCAGAAGTCGCCCACCCGCACCGGCTGGTCGACGACCAGCGTCATGCCGCCGAACAGGTTCTCGACCGTCTTCTGCGCCGCGAGCGCGATCGCCAGCCCGCCGACGCCGAGCCCGGCGACCAGGGCGGTGACGTTGACGCCGACGTTCTGCAGCACGGCGAGGACGCCGAGCGCGGCGAGGAAGAGCTTCACCCCCTTGCGCGCCAGGGGCAGCATCGAGATCGCCGACACCTGGCCGCGCTCGGCGAGCCGGTCGCCCGACCAGTGGCTGCCGATGTCGACCAGCCGGAACGCCAGCCAGACGACCGCGAGGACGACCAGCGCCTGCACCGTGTGGAGGAGGAACCGCTCCGCCGGCACCGCCAGCCGGAGCGCCAGGACGCCGAGCGTGAAGACGCCGAGGGCGAGCAGGAAGTGGAGCGGCGGCGCGCCGTTCTCGATCAGCCGGTCGTCGACGTCGGTCAGGCTGCGGCGGGCGAGCGGCCGGATCACCGCCAGCGCGACGCGCGACAGCAGCCACGACAGACCCCAGGCGACGAGCACCAGGAGCGCCAGCCCCAGCCACTGCCAGAGCTGGATCTCGAGGAGCGCCAGCTCGAAGAAGGGCGCCGGCAGCCACTCCTCGAGCGGCCCGTAGCCGAACACCTGGTAGAGCTCCGGCACCCGCGCCACCGTCCGCGACGACACCTTCCACACCCGCGCGCCGTCCTCGCGCACCCGCTCGAGCAGCACCTCGACGCGGCCGCCCTCCGGCAGCTCGACGACGCCGAGCCGCTCCCGGTGGTCGGCGAGCTCCGGCTCGGCGAGGTCGCCGGCGGGGCCGTCGGAGAGCGCCTCGAGGTCGACCCACAGCGCCCGGTCGAGCACTCGCTTGAGCCGCTGCGCCAGCACCGGCCCGGCGGTCTCGCGCTCCCCCGGCGGCAGCGCCGACAGATCGAGATAGCGCGCCGCCTCCTCCCACTCCCCCTCGCGCGCCGCGGCGAAGAACCCGCGCATCGCCCCGCGGGGCGTGTCGCGCTCCAGCTCGTCGAGGTAGGCGTAGGGCGTGCGCTCGGCGGCCGCGGCGGCCGGCGCGGCGGTCCCCTGC
>DATABP010000774.1:0-4671 GCA_036259515.1 Thermoanaerobaculia bacterium
GGCGCCGCGGCGGCCGCGGCGCGGCGGCTTCGGCTGGGCGAGGAGGGCCAGCGCCTCGTCGAGCTCGAGGTCGACCGCCTGCCCCCAGCTCTCGAGGCTCCGGAACTCGTCGCCGCGCTTGACGAACGGGCCGTAGCGGCCGATGCCGGTGGTCACCTCGTCGCCGCTCTCCGGGTCGCTGCCGACGGTGCGCGGGAGCTGGATCAGCCGCTCGGCGGTGGCGCGGTCGAGGGTCTCGGGCGAGACGTCCGCCGGGAGCGAGACGCGGCGCGGCTTGTCGCCCTCGCCGGGCGCCGGCTCGCGCTCGAGGTAGAAGCCGAAGCGGCCGTGGCGGAGGTGGACCGGCAGCCCGGTCGCCGGATCGCTGGCCACCGGCGCCGACTCCTCCTGGCGCGCCTCGAGCATGCCGGCGGCGAGCTCGGGGGTGAGGTCGGCGGGCGGCAGGTCGGCGGGGAGGCTGGCGATCGGGCCGTCCTCGCCGCGCCGCACGTAGGGCCCGTACTTGCCGACCTTGACCTCCAGCGGCTCGCCGGTGGCGGGGTCGTTGCCGATCGCCACCGCCGGGTAGATCACCTCGCTCCCCTCCACCCGCTGCTCCAGCCCGGGCCGCCCTCCTTCACCGCGGAAGAACTCGCCGACGAGGTCGACCCAGGCGCGCTCGCCGGCGGCGATCTGGTCGAGGTCGTCCTCCATGTGGGCGGTGAAGCCGGTGTCGACGAGGTCCTCGAACTGCCGCTCCAGGAGCTCGGTGACGCACAGCGCGGTGAAGGTGGGCACCAGCTCGTTGCCGCGCTTGAAGACGTAGCCGCGGTCCTGGATGGTCGACAGGATCGAGGCGTAGGTCGACGGCCGGCCGATCCCCTCCTCCTCGAGCTTCTTGACCAGGCTCGCCTCGGTGTAGCGCCAGGGCGGCTTGGTGGTGTGCCCCTCCGCCTCGACCGCCACCGGCTCGACCTCCTGGCCGCGCGAGAGCGCCGGCAGCAGCGTCTCCTGGTCGCCGATCTCGCCCTCCGGGTCGTCCGAGCCCTCGACGTAGGCGCGCAGGTAGCCGGGGAAGACGATCCGCTTGCCGCTGGCGGCGAAGGCCAGCGGTCCGTCGCCGACCGCCACCTCGACCTCGACGTTGGTGCGCTCGATCTCCGCCGGCCGCATCTGGCAGGCGATCGTGCGCTTCCAGATCAGCTCGTAGAGGCGGAGCTGGTCGTCGTCGAGGAAGCGGCGCACGTCCTGCGGGCGGCGCGCGAGGTCGGTGGGGCGGATCGCCTCGTGCGCCTCCTGCGCCGACTTCGACTTGGTGCGGTACTGGATCGGCTTGGGCGGCAGGTACTCCTGGCCGTAGGCGTCGGCGATCACCCGCCGCGCCTGCTCCAGCGCGCGACCGGCGAGGGTGAGGCTGTCGGTGCGCATGTAGGTGATCAGGCCGACCCGCTCGCCGCCCAGCTCGATGCCCTCGTAGAGCGACTGCGCCACGCTCATCGTGCGCCGCGAGGTGAAGCGCAGCTTCCGGTTCGCCTCCTGCTGGAGGGTCGAGGTGATGAACGGCGGCGCCGGTCGCTGGGTGCCGGGCGTGGTGTCGAGCGAGGCGACCCGCCACGGCCGGGCGGCGCCCGCCGCCTCGGCGAGCGCCCGGGCGCGCGGCTCGTCGAGCACCAGCCGCTTGGGGTCGGCGAGCTTCCCGGTCTCGGGATCGAAGCTCTTGCCCTCGGCGAGCCGCTGGCCGGCGACGCGCACCAGCCGGGCGGCGAAGCGCCCGCCTTGCTTGCCGTCGCCCCCGGCGGCGAGGGTGGCGGCGAGGTCCCAGTGCTCGGCGGCGCGGAAGCGCATCCGCTCGCGCTCGCGCTCGACGAGGAGCCGCACCGCGACGCTCTGCACCCGTCCGGCGGAGAGCCCCGGCGCCACCCGCTTCCACAGGAGCGGCGAGAGCGAGTACCCGTAGAGCCGGTCGAGCACCCGCCGCGCCTCCTGGGCGCGCACCAGGTTCTCGTCGACCTGGCGCGGCGAGGCGAGCGCGGCGCGGATCGCCTCCGGGGTCACCTCGTGGAAGACGATGCGGCGCACGTCGACGCCGCGGCCCGGCTTGAGCAGCTCGAGCACGTGCCAGGAGATCGACTCGCCCTCGCGGTCCTCGTCGGTGGCGAGCAGCAGGTGGTCGGCGTCGCGCATCGCGGCGCGCAGCCGCTGCACGTGCTTCTTCTTGTCCGCCGGCACCACGTACACCGGCTCGAAGCCGGCGTCGGTGTTCACGCCCAGGCGCGCCCACGACTCCTTGCGCACCCCCTGGGGGATCTCCTTCGCGTTCTGCGGCAGGTCGCGGACGTGGCCGTAGCTCGCCTCGACGCGGTAGTCGTCGCCGAGGAAGCGCGCGATCGTCGTCGCCTTCGCCGGCGATTCGACGATCACCAGGTTCTTCGCCATCGGGTCTCTTTTCGGGCTCCGGCCGCGCGGCGGGGCGGAGCGCCCCGGCGGGGGGCGTCAGGCTACCGGCGCCCCCGGAGGGGTGTCAAGCGAGCGGGCGGCGGTCAGGAGGGCATCCAGATCGAGCGCGCGACGACCACCTCGGCGGTTCCCGGCAGCTCGATCGGCCGCGGCGAGCGGGCGTAGAAGGCCAGCCCCCGGTAGCCGGTCAGGTACTGGTGCTTCTCGCCGAAGAAGCCGCTCTTGCTGGCGACGACGACCAGCGGCGCCTCCTGGCGGTCGAGGATCCTGCGCAGCTCCTCGGGCTCGACGCGCACCAGGGTGCCGCTGGCCTTGATCGCCTGGGCGATGGCGGCGGCGGCCGCGGCGGCGGCTCCGGCACTGGCGGCTGTGGTCATCGCGATCCCTCCTCGGAAGCGGGCGGCCAGTCGCCCAGCGCGCGCCGCAGGTCGACGATCTGCCCGAGATGATACGAGGCGTGCGAGGCGGCGATCGTCGCCTCGCGCAGGACGTCGGCGCCGAAACCGCTCCACGGCAGGGGCGCCACGAGGTCGGTCGCCGGATCGGAGACCAGCGCGATCATCTCGCCGAGGTGCCGCCGATAGCCGGCGAGGCTGTCCTCCCAGGCCGGTTCGGACGGCGGCGCGTCCTCCGCCGGCCAGTACCCCTCCGGCCACGGCGGCGACACGTGCCCCGCGCTCCGGCTGTACCCGACGAGGTCCTGGAGCGCGATCCGCAGGTGCTCGACGAGCTGCCACGCGGTGTGCGGCAGCCCGGCGGCGCGCCGCCCGGCCGCCTCCGCCGTCAGCCCGGCGACCGCGCCCTCGAAGTCGACGTGCGCTCCCTTGCCCTCGAGCATCTCGACGAGCCGGCGGCGGAGGGGGTCCATGCCGCGAGTATAGAGGCGGCCGGCGGATCGCCGATAATGGACGGCGATGAGCGCCGATCGTCCTCCCGTCCACGTCGTCGGCGGCGGGCTCGCCGGGTCGGAGTGCGCGTGGCAGCTCGCCTCGCGCGGGGTGCCGGTGGTGCTCCACGAGATGCGGCCGGAGCGGTCGACGCCGGCGCACAAGACGGGGCGGTTCGCCGAGCTGGTGTGCTCGAACTCGTTCCGCAGCGACGATCCGCTGCACGCCGCCGGCCTCCTCAAGCGGGAAATGGAGGCGTTCGGGTCGCTGGTGATCGGGGCGGCGCGCGAGGCGGCGGTGCCGGCGGGGGCGGCGCTGGCGATGGACCGCGACCGCTTCGCCGCCATCGTCAGCGAGCGGCTGGCGGCGCACCCGGGGATCGAGATCGCGCGCGGCGAGGTGACGGCGCTCCCCGAGGGCGACGCGGTGCTCGCCACCGGACCGTTGACCTCGCCGGCGCTCGCCGCCGCGTTGGGCGGGCTCCTCGGCGGCGAGTACCTCTACTTCTACGACGCGATCGCCCCGATCGTCGACGGCGAGTCGCTCGATCTGTCGAAGCTCTTCTGGCAGTCGCGCTGGGGCAAGGGCGAGGGCGACGACTACCTCAACGCGCCGCTCGACCGCGCCGAGTACGAGGCCTTCCACCGCGCGCTCCTCGAGGCCGAGGTGCTGCCGCTCCACGACTTCGAGCAGGGGATGTTCTTCGAGGGCTGCCTGCCGATCGAGGAGCTGGCGCGGCGTGGAGTCGACACCCTGCGCTACGGGCCGATGAAGCCGGTGGGGCTCACCGCGCCGGACGGCCGCCGTCCCTGGGCGGTGGTGCAGCTCCGCCGCGAGGACCTCGCCAAGTCGCAGTTCAACCTGGTCGGCTTCCAGAGCCGCATGAAATGGCCCGATCAGAAGCGTGTGCTGTCGACGATCCCGGGGTTGGAGCGCGCCGAGTTCGTCCGCCTGGGCCAGATCCACCGCAACACTTTCGTCAACGCGCCGGCCCACCTCGACGTCTTCTACCGCGTGAAGGCGCGGCCCGAGCTGCGGCTGGCCGGGCAGATCACCGGCGTCGAGGGCTACCTCGAGTCCGCGGCCACCGGGCTGGCGATCGCGCTCTACCTGGCGCTCGGGCGCGCCGGCCGGCCGGTCGAGGCGTTGCCGGCGACCACCGCGCTCGGAGCGCTCGCCCGCCACCTCACCGAGTCCGACCCCCGGCGCTTCCAGCCGGCGAACGTCAACTACGGGCTCTTCCACGAGCTGCCCGGGCGGGTGCGCCGCGCCGACCGCCGCGCCGCCTACGCCGCGCGCGCCCGGCGCGACCTCCTCGCCTGGGCCGGCCGCCTCGGGCTCGCCGCCG
>DATABP010000775.1:0-5714 GCA_036259515.1 Thermoanaerobaculia bacterium
GTCCTCGCGCTGGTAGCGCTCCTTCAGGATCGGTTCCTGCTCCAGCGCATCGGCGATCGTGATGTGCGTGCCCGGCTTGTTGGGGATCAGCTTGCTGATGCCGTCGCAGAACGTGTAGCTCATGTCCAGCACGCGGCCGACGTCGCGCACCGCCGCCCGCGCCGCCATCGTCGCCGCGCCGGCCAGGTGGGTGGAGCCGGCGACGATCAGCAGGTGCCCGTAGTCGCCCTTGTGGCTCGCCGGCTCGCGCTCGGGCAGCCAGCCGGCCAGCTCCGGCCCGTGGAGCAGGTGGAGGACGCCGACGGGGTCCTCGGCGTCGTCGACCAGCGCCGGCGGGATGCCGAGGTCGGCGACCACCAGCTCGCCGCAGAAGCCGGCCGCCGGCGACAGCACGTGCGCCGGCTTGGGCGCCGCGAAGGTGACGGTGGCGTCGGCCACGACGTGGGGGCCGATGGGGTGCGCCGCGCCGCCGGCGAGCCCGCTCGGCAGGTCGATGGCCAGCACCGGCGGCGGCAGCTCGTTCAGCAGGTCGACGACGGCGGCGAAGAGACCGTCGAGCGGCCGGCCGAGGCCGGTGCCGAAGAGGGCGTCGACGA
Organism: Thermoanaerobaculia bacterium; assembly: GCA_036259515.1. GTDB lineage: Bacteria > Acidobacteriota > Thermoanaerobaculia > Multivoradales > JBCCEF01 > DATABP01. Next base: position 597 of record DATABP010000775.1, read on the forward strand.
CGATGTCGGCGGAGGCGGCGTCGGCGAACGCGGCGCCGAGGTCGTCCTCGTCCTCGATCTCCTCGACCGCGACCTCCTGCCACTCGCACACCCGGAGCTGCGCCGCCGCGTCGGCCGACGGCTCGCGCCCGCCGGTCACCCGCCACACCTGGACCTCGTAGCCGCGCAGGTCGAGGTGCCGCGCCACCGCCAGCCCGTCGCCGCCGTTGTTCCCCGGCCCGCAAAAGATCGTCACCCGCTCGGCGTCCGGATGGAGCTCGGCGATCGCCTCGACGACGCCGAGCGCCGCGTTCTCCATCAGCACCAGCCCCGGCAGCCCGACCTCCTCGATCGCGCGGCGGTCGACCTCCCGCATCGCCTCGGGGCTCAGGACGCGCATCGCTCGCCTCCGCTCATCGATCACTGCCATAGGATCTGCCGCCCATCCGCTCAGTGTAACCGCCTTGGTCTCCATACCGGGGACCGACTCTCCCTCGTAGAGAACGGGCGGCAGCGCCATTCGCGTGGGCTACGATCCGTACGTGGTCCACGGGCTCGCACGCGCGCTGACGGGCTTCGGTCGCCGCGCCTACCGTCGGCTGTTCCCGCGCCTCCGTGACGAGTTGCTGGACGCCGAGGTTCGGCCGCTCGCCGACGACTCGCGGCTCGAAGCGATCTATCGCGAGCGGATCCAGGACGAGGACGAGGGGCTCGGCGCCGCCGGGTTCCTTGCGGCTCGTTATCGGGAGGGCATGCGCTGGCGGAACCTGCTCGAGCGCCTGCTCCCGGATTGCGAACGAGCCGCGGGAAGCCGGTTGCGCGTTCTCGATCTGGGTGCCGGCAACGGTGCCGTCGAGCTGGCACTGTCAGCCGATCCGAAGCTCGCGCCGGTCAGCGTCGACCGGCTGCACAACGCGACGGCGATCGCCATCCACCGCCGCGCGGGGAAGCCGTTTCGCCGCGTCGTCTGTGCTGCGGATCGGCTCCCCTTCCGCGGCGCCGCCTTCGACGCGATGCTCTGCCTCGAAACCATCGAGCACCTCGAGCAGCCGCGCGAGTCCGGACGCGAGGCGGCGCGGGTGCTGCGGCCGAACGGCGTGATCCTGCTGACCACGCCGGCCCGTTCCCGGTACGCGTTCCGCCCGGATCCGCACTTCGGCATTCGGGGCCTCGCGCTCCTCCCCGCAGCCAGTCAGCGCGCCGTCGCGGCACGAAGAGGTTTCGACGCGCCGCACCATTACGTCCACCGTCTCTATCGAACGACGACCCAGATCGCGAGCCTATTTCCCGGCTGCTCGCTACAGCGGATCCTGTCGCGATCTCGGGCGCCCCGGCGCTGGTCATGGGACGCTCTCGTGTTCCTCAAGGAGGAGGAACGAGAGGAGCGCCGGCGGTCGGGGCAGATGTGCCCGACACCGCGGACGACCGCTTCTTCGCCTCCCCATGAAGCGAGCTGACAGCCCCGGGTAGCAGGCCCCAGCGCGCCAGGAGCGCGCGCGCCCGCGGGCAGTCCGGCGCCTCGCCCGCCCCGCCGACGGCCTCCGCGGCCGCGATGTCCGCCGCCAGCGCGGCGACGTCGTCGCCGCGGTCGATGTCTCGGCCCGGCGGCAGCTCGACCACGCGCAGCCCGAGCTCGGAGCAGCGCTCGAGGGTCTGCCCCCGCACCCACTCAGAGCTCCAGTCGATCTCGGCGAAGAGGCGCGGCGAAAGCGCCCGCGGAGCGAGCGCGATCAGGTAATAGCCCCCGTCGTGGCTCGGCCCGAGCGCGACGTCGCCGTCCCCCTCCGCCAGCGCCGCGAAGGAGCGCTCGACCGTCGCCAGCGGCAGCGTCGGGTGATCGCTCCCCACGGCCGCCACCAGCGGGTGCTCTCGCGCGGCGTCGGCGAGCGCGGCGAAGAGGCGTTCGCCGAGGCCGCAGCCCCGCTGCCGGACGGCGTCGACTCCGGGACGGCCGGCGAGCTCCGGCGGCGGCGCCGGCAGCGGCTCGCCCGGTGCGAGGTCCCAGGCCACCCGCAGCCGGAAGGCGTGGCCGGCACCGAGGGCGAGGCGCTCGGCGAGGTCGCCCAGCGAGGCCGCGTGGAGCGCCGCCGCGTCCGCCGCGTCGAGCCGGCGGCCGCCCACCTCGGCGCCGATCAGCCGCGTCTTCACCCGCCCGGCACGGGCCGGCTTGGTGAACAGCAGCAGGCAGGGGAGGTCGGGCATCGACGGCAGTCTAACGTCGATGCCCGCGCCGGCGAGGGCGCGCTGGCTCGCCTCGGCGTCGCGCCGATGGCGAGCGCTCCGGGCACGAGATCCGGCGACGAAAGGGACCTCGTGGCGAGCTCGTCCGAACGTCGCGGTCGGCAGGGCCCGCGGAAATGGACACCGCTGCGAACCAAGCGAACGGCTGCGGCGCCTCAGCCGCCGCGAGCGCGTTTGGCCGACAGTTCCACGGCGACCGTGGCGCCGCGCGCCACCCGCCACCGCTGCGCCAGGCTCTCGTCGCGCGCCGACAGCTCGAGCGTCCCGAGCGAGCCGATCAGCGCCGCCGCGTCCCCCTCCGGGATCTCGCCGTAGTGGGTGACGCGCAGCTCGGTGGCGTGGCCGCCGACCTCCACCCGGAGCGGCCCATCCCCCAGCCACTCGCCGGGAACGTCGGTCACCAGGTTCCCGAATCGATCGACGTGCATCACCCGGCCGCGCAGCACCGCGCCGGCGGCGTCCGGCCGCGGCGGCTCGCCCTCGGACCGGGACACCGGGAGCGCCAGCCGCACCGCGTCCTCGACGGCCGGCCCCAGCCCGGCCAGCTCCTCACCGCGCGCGAGATACGCCGCCACCGGCGCGAAGCGATCGCGCCCGTGGAACGTCGCCCCCGGCCCGGGCAGGAACAGCTCGCTCCGCTCCACCGCCCTCACCTCCGCGCCCTCGCGACCGAGCACCGGCGTCAGCAGCCCGTTGTCCGGCGCCACGAACGCGTGCCCTCCCACCCGCGCCGCCAGGATGCGCCGCTCGCTCCCCACCCCCGGATCGACCACCGCCAGGTGCACCGTCCCCTCCGGAAACCACCGCCACGCCGCCCCCAGCAGCCACGCCCCGCCCTCCACGTCCCCGGCGGCCACCTCGTGCGACACGTCGACCACCGTCGCTCCCGGCGCCAGCCGCAGCAGCACGCCCTTCACCGCCGCGACGTAGTAGTCGGCGGTCCCGAAATCGGTCAGCAACGTGACGATCCTCACCCCACCACCTCCGTCCGAGAAAGCACGACCCCGCTCTGGGGCTCTTCTGCTGCTCTCGACAGGGGTGCTCGGGGCGGGGCCTGGAGGGACGCGCCCTCACTGGAGACGGAGCTGGTGCTCCCGACGGCGCGCGTCCCGATGGAGTGCGCCACGCCCCCTCATCCGCCCGGCGAAGGCGCACGTGGCCCGCCCCCGGGCCGCCCCGCCCCCGCGGTCCGAGCGTAGCGAGCCCGAACCAGCCCCACCACCGCCAACATCCCCGCCACTCCCGGCACCGTCCAAGGCGCCCGCGAAAACGGCGTCAAGCCCTCCCGCCCCGCCACCCGCGTCTCGATCGTCCCCTCCCGAAAGGGCCCGATCCTCCCGCGCTCCGCGCCGTCCGCCTCCACCACCGCCGACACCCCGGTGATCGCCGCCCGCAGCACCGTCCGCCGGTTCTCCGCCGCCCGGAAGCGCGCCGCCGCGTAGTGCTGCCAGGGGGCCGCCGTGTCCCCGTACCAGGCGTCGTTGGTGATCGTCGCCAGGAGCGTCGCCCCCTCGCGCACCGCCTCGGCCACCTCGCCGGGGAAGACGATCTCGTAGCAGATCGCCACCCCCAGCCGCTCGCCCTCCCAGGGGAGGAGGCGCAGCTCCTCGGCGGGCTGGAAGTCGCCGGCGTTCCGGGCCAGCTTGTCGACGAAGGCGAAGACGCCGGCGAAGGGGACGTACTCGCCGAAGGGCACCAGCTTGCGCTTGTCGTAGCGCGCCACGGCGCCGTCCGGCGCCACCACGAAGGCCGAGTTGTAGAAGCGGCCGCCCGCCGCCGGATGGATCGAGTTGAAGAGCAGCGTGCAGCCGCCGCGGCGGGCGAGCGCGGTGACGTCCTCGCGGAAGGCGGGGTCCTGGGCGAGCGAGAACGGCCAGGCGGCGCTCTCCGGCCAGATCACCAGCGCCCCCGGCGCGCAGGCCTCCTCGGTCATCGCCAGCACCTTGCGGTAGTTGGCGCCGATGGTCGCCCAGTCGGCCTCGACGACGTTCTCGATGTTCGGCTGGAGGATCGCCACCGGCGCCCCGGAGGCGGCCGTCGACAGCCCGGACGGCGGCGCCCCCGCCCAGCGCGCTCCGATCCCGAGGACGAGGAGCGGCCCCAGCACCCCCACCGCCGCCCACGCCGGCCGCCGCCGCGCCGTCGCCAGCGCCACCCCGACGTTGGCGAAGACGAGGAGGAACGACACCCCCCAGGCGCCGATCCACGCCGACACCGGGAGCGCGCCGGGCACCTCCACCCAGGCATAGGCGGCGAGGTTCCACGGGAAGCCGCCGAAGAGCACCCCGCGCAGCGCCTCGAGCGCCACCCACAGCCCGGGCAGCGCCACCAGCGCCAGCGCGCCGCCGCGCCGCCACACCCGCGAGCCGAGCGCCGCGAAGGCGCCGTGGAAGAGCCCGAGGTAGGCGGCGAGGATCCCGAGGCAGGCCACCGCCACCGCCGCCGGCATCTGCCCGAAGGTGCGCAGCGTCGGCACGATCCAGGGGATCGCCACGAGCCACGACACCCAGCCGTGGAGCCAGCCGAGGAAGAAGCGGCGCCGCGCCCGGCCGGGGGCGCCGAGGAGCACGACGAGCGGTGCCAGCGCCGCCCACGAGGCGATCGACCACGGATCGCGGTCGAAGGCCAGCCCCCACGCCGCGCCGCCGGCGACGGCGAGGAGCGGCCAGCCGAGGCGGCCGCGCCAGGTCGGCGCGGCCGGTCCCGCGCCCGAGCTCACTGGGTGATCCAGGTGTCGAGCCCGAAGCCGCGGCGCACCCGCTCGGCGACCCGCGCCGCCTCCTCGCGGTCGGGGAAGGGGCCGAGGCGGACGCGGTACATCGTCTGGCCGTCGACCTCGACCGGCGAGAGGTGCGGCCGCTCGCCGCCGTCGCGCAGCCGGTCGACCACGCGCTCGGC
>DATABP010000776.1:0-1560 GCA_036259515.1 Thermoanaerobaculia bacterium
GCCGAGGTCGGAGCGCCGTCCGGGCCCGGCGGCGGCACGGCGCTGACGATCCCCGAACGCTCGCCCGGCCGGCGCGGGCCGGCGACGCGGTAGCCGGCCGCCGGCAGGAGCTCGGCGAGCCGGTCGGCGGCGGCGAGGACGCGGCGCTCGACCTCGGCGGGGCCCTCGTCGAGCAGCTCCGCGATCGACTCGCCGAGCGCCACGATGCCGTAGACGTTGAGGGTGCCGCACTCGAGGGCCAGGGCGCCCGCCGCGAAGTCGAGGTCCTCCCGCTCCCACTCGAACGGCCGCGCCACCGAGCGCCAGCCGGCGCGCGCCGGCGCCAGCCGCTCGGCGGCGCGCGGGCCGAGGTAGAGGACGGCGATCCCCTCCGGCCCGAGCAGCCACTTGTGCGCCGAGCCGGCGGCGACGTCGACGCCGGCCGCCTCGACGTCGAGCGCCAGCGCGCCGAGCCCCTGGATGACGTCGACGACGAAGAGGAGGTCGCGCTCGCGGCAGGCCGCGGCGAGGAGCGCGAGATCGCTGCGGAAGCCGGTCGTCCACTGCACCCAGGAGAGCGCCAGCACGCGGGTGGTGCGGTCGCAGGCGGCGAGCAGGTCGGCGGGGTCGATCCGCCCGTCCGGCCTCGGCGGCACCCGGCGCAGCTCGACGCCGCGGCGGGCGAGGTGCATCCACGGATAGACGTTCGCCGGGTACTCGCCTTCCGCGCCGACCACGCTGTCGCCGGGGCGCCAGGGCAGCCCCTCGGCGACCAGCGACAGGGCCGTCCCGGTGTTCTCGACGAAGGCGATCGAGGCCGGCGAGGCGGCGCCGAGTAGCCGGGCGGCGCGGCGGCGCGCCTCCTCGACGTCCTCGTTGCGCGCCGGCCAGTGGCGGTCGCCGCTGGCGGCGACCAGGTGCGCGAGGTCGGCCAGGCGGCGGGCGGCGGCGGCGGTCAGGGGGCCGATCGCGGCGTGGTTGAGGTAGGCCCAGTCGGCGACGACCGGGAAGCGGGCGCGGCGTTCGGTCTCGTTCATGGCGACTCCTCGGGAACGATCGGGGCGACGGCGATCGGCGGCTCGGGGCGGCGCGACGGCGGCCCCAGCTCCAGCCAGGCGAGGCTCGGCAGGCCGAGGGCGAGGATGGCGCCGAAGTGGAGCGCGCGGTAGAGGAGCGAGGCGGCGGTGGCGTCGAGCGGCTCGACGCCCGAGGCGGTGAAGCCGGCGATCATCGCCGCCTCCGCCGCCCCCAGCCCGCCCGGCGTGCCGACCAGCACCCCGGCGGCGGCGCCGAGCGCCACCACCGCCAGCACCACGAAGAGCCCGACCTCGGTGCCGAGGGCGACGAAGATCAGCCACTGCGCCCCGGCGTTGACGACGAAGAAGCCGACGCCGAGGAGGAGCGCACGGTTGCGGAGGCCGCCGTCGCCGAGGAGCGTCACCACCACCTCGATCGCGTCGCGGCCGTGGATCACCAGCCGCTCGAGCGCGCCGCCGGCGCCGGCGCGGCGCACCAGCCGCTCGGCGAGGGCGCGGATCAGCTCGCGCCGGCCGCCGCGGCGGCGGCGCATCCACAGCGCGA
>DATABP010000777.1:0-3307 GCA_036259515.1 Thermoanaerobaculia bacterium
GGTCGGCGAGGGCGCCGGCCTCGGCGGCGGCGGCCGGCCACAGGTAGAGGTCGCCGGGGCCGGCGGCGGCGGCGGCGCGGGCGTCGACGAAGTCGCGCAGGAGGCGCGTGGCGTCGGCGGCGGCGGTCGCCACGGTGGCGAGCGAGGCGACGAGGTGGCGCGCCGCGCGGTCGGCGAGGGTCAGCACGCTGCCGTCCGGCCGCTCCAGCGCCAGCCCGGCGCGGCCGCCGCCGGCCATCTCGTAGGTCATCCCCACGGCGCCGCGGAAGGAGAGGTACGAGTCGGCGTAGCCGGGGTAGAAGAGGTCGTAGCTCTCCGCCTTGAAGTAGATCCACCCCAGGCGGTCGAAGGCGGCGGCGTTGCCGCGCCCGAAGGTTTCCAACCAGCGCACCACCCGCGGATCGATCAGCGGGTTGACCGGCTCGGCCGACGGCGGGAAGAAGTAGGTCTCCGACGCCGACATCTCGTGGAGGTCGACGTAGACCTGCGGCTGCCAGGCGGCCACCGCGGCGAGGCGGGCGCGGGTCTCCGGCTGCGTCCCCCACGCCCAGTCGCGATTGAGGTCGAAGAGGTAGTGGTTGCCGCGCCCGCCCGGCCACGGCGGGTGGTGCTCGGCGGCGGCCGGGTCCGGGCTCGGCTCGGCGCCGCGGCGCTCCTGGTAGTCCGAGACGTAGCGCTCGCGGCCGTCGGGGTTCGACGACGGGTCGATCAGCACCACCACCCGATCGAGCGCGCCGGCCACCGCGCCGTCCCGGGCGGCGGCGAGCACGTAGGCCGCCGCCATCGCCGCCTCGGGCGACGACGCCTCGTCGCCGTGCACGCCGTAGGCGAGCCAGACGACCGCCGGCAGCCGCTCGGCCAGCGCCTCGCGCTCGGCGGCGGAGAGCCGGGAGGGATCGGCCAGCGCCGCCCGCTCGCGGCGGATCTCGTCGAGCCGCGCGATGTTCTCCGGGCTGGACACGGCGGCGAGCATCAGCGGCCGGCCGAGCCAGCTCTCGCCGTACTCCTCGACCGACACCTTGGGCGAGGCGGCGTCGAGGGCGGCGAGGTAGGCGCGAAGATCGGCGGAGCGGGTGAAGCGGGCGCCGAGCGAATGCCCGAGGAACGCCGCCGGCGAGGGCACGGCCGGGTCGAGCGCGGGCAGCGGCACCAGCTCGCCGGCCGAGAGCGGGGCGAGGAGCGGCGGCGGCGCGGCCGTGTCGCCCGGCGGCTGGGCGGCGGCCGCCAGGGCACACGTCGACAGGAGCAGCGCGGAGAGGATCGTCTTCATGGCTCGGGCCCGGGCGGGCCATTCTGCCAGATCGCGGCGCCGCCGAGCCGCCCCGGCGCGCCCGGCGCCACCTCGACTACTCCACCGTCACGCTCTTCGCCAGGTTGCGCGGCTGGTCGACGTCGGCGCCGCGGCGGACGCCGACGTGGTAGGCGAGGAGCTGGAGCGGCACCACGTTGACGATCGGCTGCAGCCACTCGGCGATGCGCGGCACCGCGATCACCTCGTCGGCGATCTCCTCGAGCTCCTCGGGCGGCCGGTCGGTCACCGCGATGACGATGCCGTCGCGCGCCCCGACCTCCTGCATGTTCGACAGCACCTTGTCGTACACGCGGTCGCCGGTGGCGATCGCCACCACCGGCATGTCGGGGTCGATCAGCGCGATCGGGCCGTGCTTCATCTCGCCGGCGGGATAGCCCTCGGCGTGGATGTAGCTGATCTCCTTGAGCTTGAGGGCGCCTTCGAGCGCGATCGGGTAGTTGATGCCGCGGCCGAGGAAGAGGAAGTCGCTCGCCCGGTGGTGGCGGCGGGCGATCTGGCGCACCTCGCGCTCGCCGGCGAGCGCCCGCTCGATCGCCTGCGGCAGTTGGGCGAGCTGGCGGGCGAGCTCGGGGTCCGGTCGCTCGCCGCGCACCTGGCGCAGGTAGAGGGCGAGGAGGTAGAGGGCGACGAGCTGGGTGGTGAACGCCTTGGTCGAGGCGACGCCGATCTCCGGGCCGGCGTGGGTGTAGACGGTGCCGTCCGAGACGCGCGTCGCCTCGCTGCCGCGCACGTTGCAGATCGCCAGGAGCCGCGCCCCGCGCTCGCGCGCCGCCTGCATCGCGGAGAGGGTGTCCGCGGTCTCGCCCGACTGCGAGATCCCCACCGCCACCACGCTCCCGTCGACGATCGGGTCGCGGTAGCGGTACTCCGAGCCGTAGTCGACCTCGACCGGCACCCGCGCCAGCTCCTCGATCAGGAACTTGCCGATCAGCGCGGCGTGCCAGGAGGTGCCGCAGGCGACGACGTGGAGGCGGTTCGCGGCGGCGAGCGCGGCGACCAGCTCCTCCGAGAAGCCGTCGAACAGCACCTCGCCGCTGGCGAAGTCGATGCGCCCGCCGAAGGTGTCCTGCACCGCCTGCGTCTGCTCGTGGATCTCCTTCGCCATGTAGTGGCGGAAGCCGCCCTTGTCGGCCATCACCGGGTCCCAGTCGAGACGCTGCGGCTTGCGCTCCACCGGCCGGCCGTCGCGGCCGAACACCTCGACCGTCGACGGGGTGAGGCGCGCCACGTCGCCGTTCTCGAGGAAGACCACGTCGCGGGTGTGGGCGAGGAGCGCCGCCGGGTCGGAGGCGAGGTACTGCTCGCCGCGGCCGAGGCCGAGGATCAGCGGCGGCCCCTGGCGGGCGGCGACGATCTCCTGGTGGCCGTCGGCGGCGTTCGCCGCCCCGTTGCCGTTCGCCCCGTCGCCGTCGCGGCCGGAGACCTCGCCGGTGGCGACGACGGCGAAGGCGTACATCCCCTCGAGCTCGCCGACCGCCCGCTGCACCGCTTCGAGCAGGCTGGCGCCGGTGTCGACGTGCGAGGAGATCAGGTTGGCGATCACCTCGGTGTCGGTGTCGGAGGTGAAGGTCCAGCCCTCGCCCTCCAGCCGCCTCTTGAGCGGCAGGAAGTTCTCGATGATGCCGTTGTGGATCAGCGCCAGGCGGCGGCGCGAGTCGACCATCGGGTGGGCGTTGCGCTCGGACGGCGGCCCGTGGGTCGCCCAGCGGGTGTGGCCCAGGCCGTGGCTGCCGGCCAGCGGCTGGTCGGCGAGCTTGGCGACCAGGCGCTCGAGCTTGCCCTCCGCCTTGCAGGTGTCGATCGTGCCGTTCCGCACCACCGCCACCCCGGCCGAGTCGTAGCCGCGGTACTCGAGGCGCTTCAAGCCGTCGACGAGGAGGGGCACGACCTCCTGCTCGCCGACGTATCCGACGATGCCGCACATGGTGTCCTACTCCTGGGAGCCGCGGCCGGGGGCGTCGCGCCGCCGCCGCTCGCTCCAGCCGATGACGTTCT
>DATABP010000778.1:0-3623 GCA_036259515.1 Thermoanaerobaculia bacterium
GCCATGGGCTTGCAGGAGTCGTTCCCCTCCGCGCCACCCGGCGCGACTTGACGGGTGGGGGAGGGAGCCGGAGAATACGAGCATGGCCGACGCCGGCGAGGTCCGCATGCAGATCAAGGGGTTGATGCTCGACCCCAACACCAACGTCCCGATCGTCGTCCTGCGGGACGAGGCGGCGCAGGTCCTGCTGCCGATCTGGATCGGCGTCTTCGAGGCCAACGCCATCGCGCTGCGCCTCGAGAACGTCGAGACCGAGCGCCCGATGACCCACGACCTCCTGCGCGCGGCGCTCGAGCAGCTCGGCGGCCAGATCGAGAAGATCGTCATCTCCGACCTCCGCGAGAGCACCTTCTACGCGCGCATCCACGTCCAGCGCAACGGCGACGCCATCGTCATCGACGCCCGCCCCAGCGACGCCATCGCCCTGGCCCTCCGCGCCGACTCCCCGATCTTCGTCCTCGCCCCCGTCCTCCAAGCCGCCCAGGCCGTCAACCTCGCCACCACGGACGAGGACAAGCTCAAGGAGTGGCTGGAGAAGGTCAAGCCCGAGGACCTCGGCCAGTACGAGATGTAGTCCGCCACAGTTTTTCAGGCTAAGTCACAGCAGCCGAGAGCTTTACCTTCCTTGTCGGCGCGCCGACAATGCCGCCGGGTGTGTTCTTCTTCTCCTCGCAGCGGCAGGGAAGGGCCACACGGCCGGAGGCGTCCGCGGGGGCGGGAGGAGCCGGCGCTCGCACCACCACCCACTGACCGACCCCGACCTTGACCCCCTTCCAACCCCTTCCATACACTCCCGCCAGCCCATGATCATCGCCATCACCAACCAGAAGGGCGGCGTCGGCAAGACGACCACCGCCATCAACCTCTCGGCGGCCTTCGCGAACAAGGGCCTGCGCACCCTCCTCGTCGACCTCGACCCCCAGGGCAACAGCTCCATGTCTTTCCTCGACGTCCACGCCCTGGGGCGCTCGATGTACGACGCGCTGACCGAGCCCGACGTCCACGTCGCCGACATCGTGCGGCCGGTGGAGAAGCTGCCCGGCCTCGACGTGGCGCCGGCGAACATCTCGCTGGCGAAGATCGAGGCCAAGCTGATCGGCGAGCTCGACAGCCACTACCGCCTGAAGGACGAGCTGGCGCGGGTTCACGAGACGTACGACTACGTGATCATCGACACGCCGCCGACCCTGGGCATCATCACCGTCAACGCGCTGGTCGCCGCCACCCACGTGCTGATCCCCATCCAGGCCAGTTACTTCGCGCTCGAGGGCACCGACGACCTGCTGGAAACGATCGACAAGATCAAGGTGCGCGCGAACCCGGAGCTCCAGGTGCTCGGCGCGCTGATCACCCTCTACGACAAGCGGACACTGCTCTCGAAAGACATCCACGAGCAGATCGAGCGGGTGTTCGGCGACAAGGTGTTCCAGACCGTGATCAGCAAGAGCGTGCGGCTGGAGGAGAGCCCGGCCTACCGCGAGTCGATCTTCACCTTCTCGCCGCGCTCGAGCGGCGCCTTCGAGTACTACCGCCTGTCGGAGGAGGTCGTCGGGCGGGTCTGACCCCCGCCGGGGCCGCACAACCAGGAGAGCACCGTGGCTGAAGCGACGTCGAAGAAGCGCGGCCTGCCGATGCGCGTCAAGATGCGGCACGACACCCATTTCGTCGAGGAGCTGACCACCCGGCACGAGACGCCGGTCGGGCGCATGGTGCCGCTGTCGTCGGTCCAGCCGGACCCGAACCAGCCGCGGAGCGCGATGGGCGACCTCGACGACCTCGTCGCGTCGATCCGCGACAAGGGCGTGCTGGAGCCGATCCTGGTGCGGCCGATCGGCGGCTCGCCGGCCGACGAGCCGGAGGGGCCGGCGGCGCTGCCGTTCGGCGGGCCGCGCGACGACGCCGGCGAGGCGGCGAGCTACCGCATCATCTCCGGCGAGCGCCGCTATCGCGCCGCCCAGGAGGCCGGCCTCTACGAGGTGCCGGCGATCGTCCTCGACGTCTCCGAAGAGGAGGCGCTCGAGATCGCCCTGATCGAGAACCTCCAGCGCAAGGACCTCACCCCGTTCGAAGAGGCGCTCGGCTACCAGGCCCTGATCGAGCGCCACGGCTACACCCACGAACGCGTCGCCGAGGCGGTGGGCAAGGCGCGCACGGTGGTCACCGAGAGTTTGGCCCTTCTGCAGATGCCGCCGCGGGTGCGGCAGACGGTCCAGGCGCTGGGCATCGAGTCGCGATCGTTGCTCCTCGAGGTGCTCAAGGCGGACAGCGAGGACGAGATGCTGCGCCTCCTCGAGGAGGTCTCCCGCCAGGGCCTGAACCGCGACGACCTCCGCCGGCGGATGCGCAACCGCGAGCGTGCCTCGGGCGGCCGGCGCAGGAAGCCGTACACCTTCAAGTTCCGCGCGCCGGACAAGACCTACACGCTGTCGCTGGCCTTTCGCCAGAGCGAGGTCGACCGCGACGACCTGATGCGCGCTCTGGAGGAGATCCTCGCGCAGCTGCGGGCCGAGGCCGGGAAGTAGAGATCAGCCAATAGACGACGTTCGGCGGATGGTGCTCGGCGGCGCCGGCTCGACCGATCGGGGAAGCTGCGGTCGGCGTGCCGCGATTCGCCTCGCGCGCGGAGTCCGATAAGATAGATTATGTCAACTTGCCTGGGGCAAGTTGACATGAATCGGGCGAGCTTTCCGAGTCGGGTCAGGGCCGGCGCGCTTCTCGAGGGGTCCACTCCGCCGCCAAGTCCTCGTCCTCCGCCAGCCGCAATCCCTCCAGCGTGACTCCCGCCGGCAGCGCCGCGCGGAGGCGGTCGGCGATCCACAGGACCAGGCTCTCGCTGGTCGGGATGGCGGCGCCGGCGGCGAACTCGGGGAGCGCCTCGTTGAGGTGACGGTGGTCGACGCGCGCGAGGACCTCGCGGCGGACCACCTCGTCGAGGGCGCCGAGGTCGGCGACGAAGCCAGTGGTCGGGTCGACCGCTCCGCCGACGCGCACCCACAGGCGGTAGTTGTGACCGTGTCCGGGCAGGTTGGCGCAGAGGCCGAAGCGGCGGCGGTTCTCCTCGTCGCTCCACTCCGGGCGACGGTAGAGGTGGCTGGCGCTGAAGCGGTAGCGGCGTTCGAGGCGGACGGGCACGGGCGGCTCCTCGCGGACGGTGGCGCGGACGGTGCGGCTCAGCGGCGCCACAGGTGGGCGCCCCCGGTCACCTCGAGGAGCGTGCCGGTGGCGTAGCGGCTGTCGAGCAGAAAGGCGACGGCGCGGGCGACGTCGGCGGGGTCGCCGAGGCGCCGCAGCAGCGTGCGGCGGGCGATCGCCGCGAGCTCTTCGGGCGACGAGTCGTCGGGCGGCAGCACGGGGCCGGGGATCACGGCGTTGACGCGCACCGCCGGCGCCAGCGCCTTGGCCAGGAGCTGGACCAGCGGCAGGAGCGCCGCCTTCGCCACGCAGTGCGCGGCGTAGCCGGTCCACAGCTCGTAGGCGCCGGAGTCGGAGAGGGCGATCAGGCAGCGGTCGGCCGCCGCGTCTCCCGACTCCGCCGCCGGCTCCCCCGCTCCCGCCGCCCCGTGCCGGCGCGCGAACCCCTGCGCGAGGAGGAAGAAGGCGCGCAGGTTGAGGGCGAAGACGGC
>DATABP010000779.1:0-1529 GCA_036259515.1 Thermoanaerobaculia bacterium
CGCCTTTGCCGCGCTCGACGCGCTGGGCCGCAGCCTCCAGCGGCGGATGCTCGAGACGGGGCTGCCGCTGCGGAACGAGGTGGGCGGGGCGGGGACGGTGGCGGCCTGAGAGGTCGAGGGCGGCGGGGCGGCGGCCTCGGCCGGCGGACGGGAGCACGGGTGCGCGGCCTGCGGTGGTCTCGCACCCTTCTTGCATCTGCCCGCCGGCAATAGACTCGATGAGCGCTTCGCTCTGCTCGGGAGGTTCCACATGCTGCACCGACGCTCCACCGTGCTCGCGGCGGCCGGCCTGGCCGCCGTGGTCTCCGTCGTCCCCGTCGCGCCGGCCACGGCCGACGTGCTCGGCGTCACCGTCGAGGGGAACACCGTCACCGCCGAGATCGCGCTCGCCGGCGGGCTCGACGCCGACCTGACGATCGTCTTCGAGCAGGCGATCGGCCTCTCCGCCGCCAACCTCGGGCTCGACGCCGAGGTCGTCTCCCCGAGCGACCTGTCGCTCGCGGCGCGCCTGCCGCAGCTCGCCTCGATCCCCGCCGCCTTCCCGGTGCTCCTGACCATCGAGCCGCCGGCGACGGGCGGCCTCTCCTTCGCGGGGACCGTCACCGTCGAGCTCTACACGCACGACCTGGTCTACACCGCCGGCACGCCGCTGCGGCTGTTCTCGGCTCCCGCCGGCGGCGCCTTCCGCGACGTCACCGACGAGATCAGCTCGGGCAGCTACCGGGTGCGCGGCAGCAAGGGCGACTTCTCGGAGCTCCTGATCGTCGCCGACGCCCGCGCCGTCGACGCGGTGATCGGCGAGAAGCTCGCTCGCGCCGAGGACCTGCTCGCCGTGCACTGGAGCGCGATCGACCCCAATCTCGCCGAGCAGCTCGACGTCCAACTGGCGAGCGCGCGCTCCGCCTGGCAGAACGGGCAGACGGTCGCCGCCCTCTCCCACGTCGAGGCGTTCCTCAAGAAGCTGGAGAAGGCCACCGCGGCGGAGGCGCCCAACGTCTGGCGCTCGGCGCGCGACCTCGACAACGTCGGCGGCCTCCTCCGTGCCGCCGGCGAGACGCTGCACTTCAGTCTGACGCTGAAGAGGACCGGGCTCTAGCACGGGCCGCGCGATGCCGGCGCGCCTCGTCGTCCATCCCGCCGAAGGTCCGGTGGCCGAGCTGACGCTCGCCGAGGACCGCGAGCACGTCGTCGGCCGCGACCAGGGCTGCGCGGTGGTGATCGACGACGACCGCGTGTCGCGCCGCCACGCGCGCCTCACCCCGCTCGGCGGCGGCCGGTGGCAGGTGGAGGACCTCGGCTCGAAGAACGGCCTCGCCGTCGACGGGCGGCCGGCGACGCGGGCGGAGATCGCGGCCCCCGCGTGGCTCGGCTTCGGCGGCCTCCTCGCCCGCTTCGAGCCTTCCGGCGCGCCCCCCGCCGAGGCGGCGCTCGCCGACGAGCTGCGCCGTCGCCGCAGCGCCGCGGAGCTCGGGCGCCGCCTCGATCCGGCCCCCGGGCTCGGGCCGCTGCTCGAGCGGGTGCTCGAGTCG
>DATABP010000780.1:0-1615 GCA_036259515.1 Thermoanaerobaculia bacterium
GACGTCGGCGTCGGGCAGGTGCGCGAGGTGCTCGCCGCCGCCGCGGCCGGCGCCCCCGGCGAGGTGCGGTACCACGCGCTGCGCACGCGGAGCGCCGGCGCCCGCTCGTTCGTCTCCTTCCACGTCCAGGTGCCGGGGGAGTGGTCGGTGCAGCGCGGGCACGACCTCCTCGAGGCGATCGAGGCGGAGGTCCGGCGCCGGCTGCCGGCGGCGACGGTGTTCACCCACCTCGAGCCGGTCGAGGACCCGCGCTCCTACCACGACCAGGCGCTCGACCGCCGACCGCCGCCGGCGGCCGACTGATCGGCGCGCCCTTCCTCTTGCCGTAAGCGCCTGAATATGCGACTCTTGTCGCGAGGCGCCGAGTGACGCCTCGCTCTCCCGCACCGGGGACGGGCCCCCGGCGGCCGATCGACGCCGTGCACCGCGAGTCGGGCTCCCCCGGTCCACGAACCCTGCGCGCCGGCCGGCCCCCGCTCCCGTCCCGCGGTCGAACGGGACCCGCCGGCGCCGAGAAAGAGCCTTCGGATACCTGATGAGCTTCGATTCCTTCGAGATCGACCCGGCGCTCCTCGCCGGCGTGCGCGACCTGGGCTTCGAGCAGCCGACCGACATCCAGCAGGACGCCATCCCCTGGGCCCTGGAGGGTCGCGACGTGCTCGCCTGCGCGATGACCGGCAGCGGCAAGACCGCCGCCTTCGGCCTCCCCATCCTCCACCGCCTGCTCGACGGCCCGCGCGGCGTCGCCCGGGCGCTGATCCTCTCGCCCACCCGCGAGCTGGCCTCGCAGATCGAGGAGCACCTCACCCAGCTCGGCGCCCACACCCACGTGCGCGTCGCCTCGATCTACGGCGGCGTCGCCTACGAGCCGCAGGAGAAGGCCTTCCGGGAGGGCTACGAGATCCTCGTCGCCACCCCGGGGCGGCTGCTCGACCACCTGCGCCGCCCCTACGCGCGGCTCGACCGCCTCGAGGTGTTGGTGCTCGACGAGGCCGACCGCATGCTCGACATGGGCTTCATCCCCGACGTGCGGCGCATCGTCGCCCAGGTGCCGAGCGAGCGGCAGACGCTCTTCTTCTCGGCCACCCTGGCGTCGCCGATCGTGCGGCTGGCCGGCGACATGCTGCGCGACCCGGTGACCATCAACCTCGAGCGCCGCTCGCTGCCGGCGGCCGGCGTGCGGCAGGCCGCCTATCCGGTGCGCCACGAGCTCAAGCCGGCGCTCCTCCTCCACCTGCTCCAGAAGCACCCGGTGGGGAGCGCCCTGGTCTTCACCCGCACCCGCGAGCGCGCCGACCAGGTCGGCGAGTACCTGCGCCGCGCCGGCGAGAAGGCGGCGGTCATCCACGGCGACCGCACCCAGCAGCACCGCTCGCGGGCGATGGACGAGTTCAAGCAGGGGCGCTACCGGGTGCTGGTGGCCACCGACGTGGCGGCGCGCGGCATCGACATCGAGGAGCTCGACCTGGTGGTCAACCTCGACGTGCCGTCGGCGCCCGAGGACTACATCCACCGCGTCGGCCGCACCGCCCGCGCCGGCTCGACCGGCGACGCCTGGACCTTCGTCGCCGCCCGCGAGCTGGCGGACCTCCACCTGATCGAGAAGTCGATCGGC
>DATABP010000781.1:0-4157 GCA_036259515.1 Thermoanaerobaculia bacterium
AGAACCGATGCCCGGCTCCGCACCGCCCGAGATCCTGCGCGGCACCCTCGACCTGTTGATCCTCAAGGCGCTCTCCTGCGGCCCGGCGCACGGCTACGGCGTCGCCCGCTGGATCGAGCGGGCGACCGGCGACCTCCTCGCGGTCGGCGAGGGCTCGCTCTACCCGGCGCTCCACCGTCTGGCCGAGCGGGGCTGGATCGACAGCGCCTGGGGTCCGTCCGAGAACAACCGCCGCGCCCGCTTCTACTCGTTGACCGAGGAGGGGGGGCGGCAGCTCCGCTCCGAGGCCGACCGCTGGACCCGCTACGCCCGCGCCGTCTTCGCCGCCCTCGAGGCGCCGCCGCAGCCGGCCTGATGCCCGACGGCGAGCGGCCGCGGCCGCGCTCGGCGCTCCACCGGTCGATCTTCGGTCCCGACGCGGCGGCCGAGATCGACGCGGAGCTCGCCTTCCACCTCGAACAACGCGCCGCCGAGCTCGTCTCGGGCGGCGTGCCGCCGGAGCGGGCGCGGGAGATGGCGCGCGCCCGCTTCGGCGACCTCGACCAGGCGCGGCGCCAGTGCCTCGACGTCGCCCGCCGGAGGACCCGCCGCATGGCCCGTCTCGAATCGCTCACCGCGCTGCGCCAGGACCTCGTGTTCGCGCTCCGCTCGCTCGCCAAGCAGCCCGCCTTCACCCTCGTCGCGGTGCTCACCCTGGCGCTCGGCATCGGCGCCGACAGCGCGATCTTCTCGGTGGTGCGCGCCGTGCTGCTGGCGCCGTTGCCCTACGCCGAGCCGGAGCGGCTGGTCGAGGTGCGCACCGCCTACCCGAACGGCAAGGACTACACGCTCTCGGCCCCAGACTTCGCCAGCGTCGCCGAGCTCGACGGGCCCTTCTCCGGGGTGACGGCGTACTACTCGACGGAGGTCACCTGGACCGGCGAGGGCGAGCCGACGACGCTCCAGGCCACCGTCGTCGGGCGCGACTTCTTCGCGCTCCTGGGCGTCGCGCCGGCGCTGGGCCGCGACTTCACGGTTGACGAGCACGTCGCCGGGCGCGAGCGGGTGGTGGTGCTGTCCCACGCGCTGTGGCAGAGCCGCTTCGGCGGCCGCGCCGACGCGCTCGGCCGCACGCTGACCTTCGCCGGCGTTCCGCACGAGGTGGTCGGGGTGGCGCCGGAAGGGTTCGCGATGCCGCTCGGCGCCGAGGTCTACGGGCCGCTTCCCTACGACGAGACCTTCAGCGCCGCCGCCGGCGACGGCCGGCGGAGCGAGTTCCTCACCGTCGTCGCGCGGCTGGCGCCGGGGGCGACGGTGGAGCGGGCGCGGGTCGAGCTCGCGGCGCTCGGGGAGCGGCTGCAGCGGGAGTTCCCGGACACCAACGGCCGGCTGACCTTCACCGCCTACCGGGTGGTCGACCAGGTGGTGGGCGACGTGCGGACGCCGCTCCTGGTGCTCCTCGGCGCCGTCGGGCTGGTGCTGCTCATCGCCTGCGTCAACGTCGCCAACCTGCTGCTCGCGCGGGGCGCGACGCGGCAGGGCGAGATGGCGGTGCGCCACGCGCTCGGCGCCGGCCGGGGGCGGCTGGTGCGCCAGCTCCTGACCGAGGCGGCGGTGCTCGGGCTGGCGGGCGGCGCGATCGGCCTCGGCCTCGCCTGGGCGGGAACGCGGGCGCTGGTGGCGGGCGGCCCGCAAGGCATCCCGCGGCTCGACGAGGTCGGCGTCGACCGGGTGGTGGTCGCGGTGACCTTCGTCCTCGCCCTCGGCACGGCGCTCCTCTTCGGCCTCCTGCCGGCGCTCGAGAGCACGCGGGGGCGGCTCGCCGGCGCCCTCAAGGAGAGCGGCCGCGGCACTCCGGCCGGCGGCGGGCGGGGTCGCGGCCGGCTGCGCTACGGGCTGATCGTCACCGAGACGGCGCTGGCGGTGGTGCTCCTGGTCGGCGCCGGGCTGCTGCTGCGCAGCTTCCTCGGGCTGACCGCGGTCGATCCCGGCTTCGAGCCGGAGGGGGCGATCACCTTCGAGGTGTCGCTCCAGGGCGCCGGGTACGACGACTTTTCCCACCGGGTGACGACCTTCCGCGAGCTGGAGGAGCGGATCGCGGCGCTGCCGGGGGTGGCGGCCGTCGGCGGCGCCAACGTTCTGCCGCTCCACCAGGGGGGCGCGATCGAGTCGTTCGACGTCGAGGGGCGCGAGCCGCGGCCGGACGAGCTGCTCGAGATCCGCACCGTCTGGGCGACGCCGGGATACCTCGCGGCGATCGGCACCCCGCTTCTCGCCGGCCGGTCGTTCGGCGACGAAGACCGCGAGGGCTCGGCGCCGGTGGTGCTGGTCAACCGGGCGGCGGTCGAGCGCTGGTTCGACGGCGAGTCGCCGCTCGGCCGGCGGCTCCAGCTCCGCGGCGAGTCGCGCGAGGTGGTCGGCGTGGTGGGCGACCTGCCGCAGCTCGGCCTCGACCGCCCGGCCGAGCCGGTCGCCTACTACCCGTACGCCCAGCTTCCCGGCCGCACGCTGGCGATGGTGGTGCGCTCGGCCTCGGGCGACCCGCTGGCGCTGGCCGGCGACGTCCGCCGGCTGGTCCGTCGCGTCGACCCCGAGCTGCCGGTCGCCGAGCCCCAGCCGCTCTCCTCCCTGGTCGACGGATCGCTGGCGCCGGCGCGCTTCTACGCGGCACTCCTCGGCCTCTTCGCGGCGGTGGCGCTGGCGCTGGCGCTGGTCGGGATCTTCGGGGTGATGAGCTACGCGGTGGCGCAGCGGACGCGCGAGATCGGCATTCGCATCGCGCTCGGGGCGCGGCGCGGCGAGGTGTTGGGGATGGTGCTGCGGCGGGCGCTGCTGGTGGCCGGAGCGGGGCTCCTGGCCGGCGCGCTCGTGGCGCTGGCCGCCACGCGGGTGATGGCGAGCCAGCTCTTCGGGGTCAGCGCCACCGACCCGTGGACCTTCGCCGCCGTCCTCGTGCTCCTCGCCGCCAGCGCCGCCGCGGCCAGCCTGGTGCCGGCGCGGCGGGCGGCGTCGATCGACCCGATGCTGGCGCTGCGGGCGGACTAGGCTGGAAGTGGCCCGAAGGTGGCCTGCAAAAAACGAACGGCCCCGAGTTGCCTCGGGGCCGTGAAGAATACTCCCGGCGACGACCTACTCTCCCACGCCGTTACCAGCGTAGTACCATCGGCGCTGAGGGGCTTAACTGCCGTGTTCGGAATGGGAACGGGTGTTTCCCCCTCGCCAGAATCACCGGGAAAGCGTTTGATCCAAACCCAGTGCAAATCTGAAAAGAGCCGGCCCTCTGTGAGGGCCTGCAACCGAATCGGGTCAGCAGCGATAGGATCCGTCGAGATCCAAGATAATGGTCAAGCCAATCGGCCGATTAGTACAGGTCAGCTCAACGCCTTGCAGCGCTTACACCTCCTGCCTATCAACCTCGTCGTCTGCGAGGGGCCTCATGGGATACCTCATCTCGAGGGGGGCTTCCCGCTTAGATGCTTTCAGCGGTTATCCTTTCCGAACATAGCTACCCAGCGGTGCCGCTGGCGCGACAACTGGTACACTAGAGGTTCGTCCACCCCGGTCCTCTCGTACTAGGGGCAAATCCTCTCAAGTATCCTACGCCCGCATGAGATAGGGACCGAACTGTCTCACGACGTTCTAAACCCAGCTCACGTACCGCTTTAATCGGCGAACAGCCGAACCCTTGGAACCGGCTTCAGCTCCAGGATGCGATGAGCCGACATCGAGGTGCCAAACCGCGTCGTCGATGTGAACTCTTGGACGCGATCAGCCTGTTATCCCCGGCGTACCTTTTATCCGTTGAGCGATGGCCCTTCCATACGGGACCACCGGATCACTAAGGCCTACTTTCGTACCTGCTCGACGTGTAGGTCTCGCAGTCAAGCCCCCTTCTGCCTTTACGCTCTGCGGCTGGTTTCCAATCAGCCTGAGGGGACCTTCGCGCGCCTCCGTTACTCTTTGGGAGGCGACCGCCCCAGTCAAACTACCCGCCTGACAGTGTCCCGGACCCGGATCACGGGCCTCGGTTAGAACCTCAGTACGTCAAGGGTGGTATTTCACCGTTGGCTCCACCGAGCCTAGCGGCCCGGCTTCACAGCCTCCCACCTATCCTACACATGACGCACCGGGGTTCACTGCCAGGGTGCAGTAAAGGTGCACAGGGTCTTTCCGTCTAC
>DATABP010000782.1:0-1893 GCA_036259515.1 Thermoanaerobaculia bacterium
GTCGGCGCTCGCCCTCGACGTCACCGCCCCCGACGCCGCGTCCCGCCTCGTCGCCGCCGCCCGCCGCCGCTTCGGCCGCCTCGACGCGGTGGTCTGCAACGCCGGCGGCAACCGCAGGAAGCCGGTCGCCGAGACCACCGACGAGGACTGGCACGAACTCCTCGAGCTCAACCTCCTGGCGCACGTCCGCACCTGCCGGGCGGCGCTGCCGCTCCTCCCCGAGCGCCGCGGGACGCGCGACGGCGGCGTCATCGTGCTCGTCGGCTCGATCTTCGGGCGCGAGGCGGGCGGCCCCGGGCTGGCGCTCTACAACGCCACCAAGTCGGCGCTCTTGAGCTTCGGCAAGATCCTGGCGCTCGAGCTGGCGCCGCGCGGGGTGCGGGTGGTCACCGTGGCGCCGGGGTCGATCCTCTTCCCCGGCGGGAGCTGGGCGCGGCGGCGGGAGGAGGACCCGGAGGGCATCGCCGCCTTCGTCGAGCGCGAGCTGCCGTTCGGGCGCTTCGGCACGCCCGAGGAGGTCGCCGACCTGGTGACCTTCCTCTGCTCGCCGCGCGCCAGCCTGGTCACCGGCGCGGCGTGGAACGTCGACGGCGGCCAGAGCCGCTCGCTGATCTGAAGCCGCCGGCCGGGCGCTCAGCGCGCGGCGAGGGCGACGAGGCGGCTGCCGAGGTTGACGGCGTTGGTGATCAGGTCGAGGACGCCGGCGACGTCGTCGAGCTTCCTGCCGGCGCGCGCGATCTCCTTCTGCGCCGCGCCGATCCTCTTCTGCAGGTCGGCGACCATCGGGTCGTCGTCGTTGAAGCTGCGGGTGCGCGCGTGCCAGTAGTTGTCGCGCGCCTGGACGTAGTCGGTGCGCAGCGTGTTCCGCTGCTCGTCGCTGGTGGTCGCCAGGAACAGGCGATTGAAGCTCTTGTCGAGGTAGAAGTACTGCTCCTGGAGAGAGGCGAGGCTGGCGCTGCCGGCGGCGGTCGAGGCGGTGGCGGTCACGGGGTCCCTCCGGGGGCCGGGGTGGCGGGGGCGGGCGGCGAGGCGGGCGAGGCGGCGGCGGTGCCGGCTCCGGCGGCCTCCACCTCCCGCCTCAGGGCGGCGATCTCCCCGAGATACGTCGCGGCGCGCGAGACGGCGGCGTCGACCTCTCCGAGGCTCGGCGCGCGGCGCTGCTCGAGCGCCGTCTGCGCCTCGATCTGGGCGAGGAGCGACGCCTCCACGCTCTCCGCGGCGGCGGCCGAGAGCGCGGTGTGACGCTCGCTCCGGGTCAGGGCGTAGTCCGAGAGCGCCGCCGAGATCGTGGCGTCGGGCCGGGCGCCGGCGGCGAGCGGCAGGCCGGTGAGGCCGGCGAGCTGCTGGAGGAGCGGCGAGGTGTCGAGCAGCCCGGCGCCGAGGAGCGCCTCCTCGACCGCGCCGACCTTGTCGCCGCGCTCCTCGACGATCCCCCGGTAGAGGCCGATCTCCTGCGAGAACAGTCGCTCGGCGGCGGTGATCGCCGACAAGAGCGCGCGGTTGGCGTGCGACAGCTCGTGGCTCTCGACCGCCCGCGCGACGTCCCCGGCCACGCTGCCGACGAGCGGCGCCGGGTCCACCCCCTGCGGCAGCCGCGTCACCCCGGCGAGCGCGGTGGCGAGGTTCCGGCCGGCGGTGGCGGCGAGCTCCGGCGCGTCGGAGCCGGCCAGCGTGCCGAGCGAGGCGTAGGCGGCCGCCAGCCGGTCCGCCGCCGCGGCGCGCGAGGCGAGCGCCGTCATCGTGTCGACGAGCTCCTGCTCCTCGTCGGCGTCGAGCGGCACGCCGCGGAGCGACGAGAGGAACGACTCGAGCTCGAGCGTCGTCTCCACGTCGTCGGTCAGCGACTGGTAGTAGTCGCGCAACGTGGCCGCCGCCTTGCCGCCGCCGTCGGCG
>DATABP010000783.1:0-2051 GCA_036259515.1 Thermoanaerobaculia bacterium
GCCCGAGCGAGCGCGCGATCGACTTCGCGATCGAGGTCTTGCCCACGCCCGGCGGCCCGACGAAGAGGAGGATCGGCCCCTTCGCCATCGCCCGCGCCTTCGCCTCCTTCGCGTCGGTGATGGTCCGGTCCTCCGGCTCGCCGGCGGCGAGCGAGGGGGTCGCGTCGTCCTTGCTCGCCCGCAGCTTCGACGCCGGGAACTCGCCCGTCCGCTCGACCTGCTGGGCGAGCTCCTGCGCGCGCAGCTGGCGCACGGCCAGGAACTCGAGCACCCGGTCCTTGACGTCCTCCAGCCCGTAGTGGTCCTCGGCGAGGATGCGCTCGGCCTCCTGGATGTCGAGGTGCTCGTCGCTCCGCTCCTGCCACGGCAGCTCGGAGATCGTCTCCAGGAAGTTGCGGATCACCTGGCTCTCCATCGACTCGCGGCCGATGCGCACCAGGCGGTTGAACTCGCGGTCGACCTCCTTCTTCGCCGCCGCCGGCAGGTCGAGGGAGTCGAGCTTGGCGCGCAGCTCCTCGAGGTCCTCGCTCTCGTCGCCCTCGCCGAGCTCGCGCTGGATCGCCTTCATCTGCTCGCGCAGGTAGATCTCGCGCTGGCGGTCGCCGAGCTCCTCCTGGACCTGGCTCTTGATCGTCTCCTGGGCGTCGAGGACGCCGATCTGCCGCTGCACGTGGACCAGCACCCGGCGCAGCCGCTCCTCCACCGGCAGCGTCTCGAGCAGCGCCTGGCGCTCGGCGGTCGGCATCTCGGTGTAGGCGGCGACGAGGTCGGCCAGCCGGCCCGGCTCGGTCACCGCCTGGAGCACCCGGCCGACGATCTCGTCGGGCAGCCCGGCGCGCTTGCCGAGCTCGGCCGCGCGCTCGCGCACCTCGCGGTAGAGGGCGACGAACGCCGGGTCCTCCGGGTTGAGCGGCAGCATGTCGTCGACCTCGCGGAGCACCGACTGGAGATAGCCGTTCTGCTCCGCGATGCGCACCGCCACGCCGCGGTGCTCGCCGTGCAGGATGAGCTGCACGCCGCCCAACCCGCGCTGGAGCTCGCCGATCCGCGCCACGGTGCCGACCGAGTACAGCACCTCCGGCGAGGCGTTGTCCTCGTTGCGCCGCTGGGCGACCACGAAGACCCGCTTGTCCTCGGTGGCGACGGCGGCCTCGATCGCCTTCAGCGTGCCCGGGCGGCCGGCGCCGATCGGCACGGTGACGCCGGGGAAGAGCACGGCGTCCCGCAGGGGCAGGACGGGCAGGATCAGGGTTTCGGTCATCTCGGCTCCTCACCCCGGCCGCGGCCGGGAGTGGTTGTCGGCTGTCAAGTCCGCGGGATCGCGAAAGCCGCCGGCTGCTCGCGATCGCGGGGTGTCGCTGCGAGGGCGCGGCGGCTGTCCGGATCAACGTGCCAAAAATCTGAGGAATTCCGACTCAACCGCTCCGGCGGCGGCGCGGCCGGCCGTCCCGCCGTTCCCTCGCCGGGAGGGCCGTTGCATTGTCGGTGCCGGTGGGACGGCGGGGCGGTTCAGGCGCCCGCGGCCCGGCTCACTCGCGGTCGACCTGCCGCTCCGCGCCGGCCGGGCTCCGCGCCCCGCCGGCGGCGCCCTGACGCCGCTGCTCGCGCCAGTAGCGGCGCTGCCAGCGGTCGACGTTGCGGTTGTGCTCGGCCAGGGTGTCGGCGAAGACGTGGGTGCCGTCGTTGCGGCTGACGAAGTAGAGGGCCTCGATCGGCGCCGGGGCGGCGGCGGCCCGGAGGCTGGCCAGGCCGGGGGAGGCGATCGGGCCGGGGGGGAGGCCGGCGTGGCGGTAGGTGTTGTAGGGCGAGTCGAGGCGCAGGTCCTCGCGCCGGATGTTGCCGTCCCACCGGCCGGCGCGCTTCAGCGCGTAGATCACCGTCGGGTCGGCGTAGAGGCCCATGCCGCGCTCCAGCCGGTTGGCGTAGACGGCGGCGATCAGCGGCCGCTCGTCCTCGACCTTCGCCTCCTCCTCGACCAGGCTGGCGAGGGTGACCAGCTCGCGGACGGTGCGGCGCACCGGCTCGCGGGCGGGGGGACGGACGGGCTCGCC
>DATABP010000784.1:0-1920 GCA_036259515.1 Thermoanaerobaculia bacterium
GAGCCAGCGCCCGGGCGCCGCGGGCCTCGGCCGCACGGCGATCCAGCCGGCGGAGGCCGAGGCGGTGCTGGCCCGTGTGCTGGCGGCGCCGGCGGGGCCCCAGGTGCTGGTGTCCACCGTCGACCTGCCGGCCCGCGTCGAGCGCTGGATCCACCGCGCCGGCATGCCGGTGCCGCCCGCCGGCGACGAGGAGGCCGGCCGCGGCCGGCCCGCGCTCGCCTCGCCCTACGTGCCGCCGCGAAACGAGCTCGAGGAGCTGATCGCCGGCGTCTGGCGCGAGCTCTTCGGCTTCGAGG
Organism: Thermoanaerobaculia bacterium; assembly: GCA_036259515.1. Classification (GTDB taxonomy): domain Bacteria; phylum Acidobacteriota; class Thermoanaerobaculia; order Multivoradales; family JBCCEF01; genus DATABP01. The sequence continues at coordinate 297 of DATABP010000784.1, forward strand.
AGATCGGCGTCTTCGACGACTTCTACGCGCTCGGCGGCCACTCGCTCCTCGGCACCCAGGTGGCGGCGCGGCTGCGCGACCTGCTGCGCGTCGAGCTGCCGCTGCGCGAGCTGCTGGAGCACACCACGGTGGCCGATCTCGCCAAGATGCTGGCGGCGCGCCAGGTGGAGGACACCGAGCCGGAGGACCTGGAGCAGTTCCTCGCCCAGCTCGAGGCGATGAGCGACGAGGAGGCCGCGGCCCATGCCGACTGACCTCCACGCCCCCGGCGTGGCCGCGGCGACCCTCGATCCGGTCGCCGCCCCCGCCGCCCTCCCCTACCCGGAGCTGTGGCGCCCGGGGCGCATCGGCCGGCTGGAGCTCAAGAACCGGCTGGTGATGGCCGCCATGTTCGTCGGCTACGCCGACCGCGACGGCAGCTTCTCGCGCCGCCACGTCGACTACTTCGAGGCCCGCGCCAAGGGCGGCGCCGCGATGCTGGTCACCGAGAGCGTGCTGGCCGACGTCAGCGTCCAGCCGGTGCACCCGGAGGCGCCGGTGACGCGCTGCGACAGCGACGCCGTGCTGCCGCGCATGAAGGAGCTCACCGACGCGGTGCACCGCCACGGCGCCCGCATCGCGCTCCAGGTGTCGCCGGGGCAGGGGCGCCAGTCCCACTTCGCCACCCGCCAGGCGCCGCCCAAGGCGCCGTCGCCGGTGCCGGCCTTCGCCGACGCCTCCATCCCCTGCCGCGAGCTGACCCGGGAGGAGATCCGCCGCCTGGTGGGCGCCTGCGCCGACGGCGCGCTGCGGGGCGCCATGGCGGGCTTCGACATGGTCGAGGTCCACGCCCACACCGGCTACCTGGTGGACCAGTTCATGACGCCGCTGTGGAACCGCCGCGGCGACGAGTACGGCGGCAGCCTGGAGAACCGGCTGCGGTTCCCGCTGGAGATCGTCGCCGCCATCAAGGCCCGCGCCGGGGCCGCCTTCCCGGTCGGCTTCCGGCTCACCGCCGAGCACCGCGTGGCCGGCGGCCGCACCCTGGCCGAGGCGCTGGAGATCGCCCGCCGCTTGGAGGAGGCCGGGGTCGACAGCCTCACCGTGGACGCCGGGTGCTACGACGTGGAGCACTGGATGAACCCGCCGGTGTACCTCGGCGAGGCGCCGCTGGCGGAGCTCGCCGGCGCGGTGCGGGCGGCGGTCGGCATCCCGGTGATCGCCTCCGGCAGCATCACCCGCCCCGATCTCGCCCAGCGCGTGCTGGCCGCGGGGAGCGCCGACTTCGTCGCCCTCGGCCGCGGCCTCCTGGCCGATCCCGAGTGGCCGGCCAAGGCGCGGGCCGGCCGGGCCGCCGAGATCCGCCCCTGCATCCTGTGCAACGAGTACTGCCTCGGCCGGCTGCCGTCCGAGTGCATGGTGAACCCGGCCATGGGCCGCGAGCGGCAGCTTCTGCCGGTGCCGGCGCCGGTCGCGCGGCGGGTGGTGGTGGTGGGCGGCGGCCCCGGCGGCATGGAGGCGGCCCGGGTGGCCGCCGGCCGGGGCCACCGGGTGACCCTCTTCGAGCGCGACGGCGAGCTGGGCGGGCAGCTCCGGCCCGCCGGCGACGCCGGCTACAAGCGGAGCCTGCGGGCCCTGCGGGACC
>DATABP010000785.1:0-1518 GCA_036259515.1 Thermoanaerobaculia bacterium
CGTCGTAGGTGAGGCCATCCTCCATCCGGACGGCCTCGCGCAGGTGCGCGACCGCGGCATCGAAGCGCTTCTCCGCCAGTGCGATCTGACCCTCCAGCACCTCGACCGCGAGTCCGAGGAGCGCCGGCGCGGGGTTGAGGATGATGATCATCTCCTCCGGCACCTCGGCGGCGATGGCGCTCAGGCTGTCCAGCTCGGCCCGCGCCGCGCGCGTCTCGCCCCGGCCGGCGCGGGCGAGGCCGCGGGCGAGGGCGAGGCGGCCCCGGACGTGGCGCGCTGGAACCGCGGCCACTGGAACCGTCACGGCCATCGCGCCGCCGGCGAGCTCCTCGCCCGCTGGCTGTGCGCGGCGGCCGGCGGCGGGGAGCTTTCCGCCGCCGCGCTTGCGCCGTCCCCGGCGATCCTGGACAATAGCGAGCGATGAAGCGCTTCCGCCCGATCCACGCGATGTTGCTGGTGGCCGTCGTGGTCGGCGCCATCGTCGCCGCCGACCTGGCGCTCGACGGCGGCCGCGCCGGCGCCACCACCGTGCGTCCCGACGCCCAGGGGCTGGTCACCCTCGACCTCTCCACCCTCGGGCCGAGCGAGGTGCGCTTCTACCGCTTCCTGAACGCCGGCAACCAGGAGGTGCGCTTCCTGGTCGGCCGCGACCGCGACGGCGCGGTGCAGGTCGCCTTCGACGCCTCGGAGACCCACGCCAAGCTCGGCCGCGGCTTCCGCCACGAGGGCGACTGGCTGGTCGACAACAAGTGCGAGTCGGCGGTGCGGCTCGGGAGCGTCAACGAGGGCGGCCGCGGCTGCCGCCCGGTGCCGCTGGCGCACCGCCTGGACGGCGACCGGCTGGTGCTCACCGAGACCGACATCCTGCGCGGCTGGCGCTACTTCCAGTGAGGCGGCGGTCGCACCGGCGGCGCCTTCCTGTGCGCCGCGTCACGAAAACCCATAAGATCGACGGCAAATGAGCTCACATTCGGCCGCTGACTTCGTCCTCTACGAGCAGGAGTTCCGGGAGCTGGAGGACGCGCTGCGCCGCCTGCGCCAGGAGGCCAACGCCAAGGCGGTCTTCCTGATCGACAAGAACGGCCAGCAGATCGCCGCCGCCGGCGAGATCGAGCAGTTCGACACCACCTCGCTCGCCTCGCTGACCGCCGGCAACGTCGCCGCCACCGACGGGCTCGCCAAGCTGATCGGCGAGCGCGAGTTCTCGGTGCTCTTCCACGAGGGGCAGCAGGACCACATCCACATCACCATCGTCGCCAAGCGGGCGATCCTGGTCGTCATCTTCGACGACCGCTCGTCGCTCGGGCTGGTGCGGCTGCGGGTGAAGCGGGCGAGCGGCGACCTCGAGAAGATCTTCGACGCGATGGCCAGCCAGCAGAGCGGCGGCGCCAAGTCGACGCCCAGCCCGTTCTCCGAGATCACCGACGAGGACATCGACGCGCTGTTCTCCGAGTAGGCCGCCGCCGCGCCGGAAGGCGCCCGCGCCGCCGCGCCGCGGCCGCGCGCGCCGCCTCCGCC
>DATABP010000786.1:0-4670 GCA_036259515.1 Thermoanaerobaculia bacterium
GGTCGGCTGGTTCTTCGAGCCGACGTGGTACCAGACGTTGACCGCCACGATCGGGGCCTTGCGGTCCTCGTGGACGATCAGCGTCAGCCCGTTGTCGAGCACGAACTTCTGGTAGGGGATGTCGATGCCGAGGTCGTCGGCGGCGCCGGCGGGCGGCTGCGCGGCGGCGGCCGGCGCCAGCGCCGCGGCGAGCGCGACGGCGGCGGCGAGGCGGAACAGGGTGCGCATGGGCTTCTCCTGCGGAACGTGGAAGACGGACGTACGCGCCGCGCACCACGAGCGTGGCGCCGGCACGGGCGGTGGTTCATGTACGCCCGCGGACGGGCGAAGGTTGCACCCGGCGGTCGCGGGCGGTCCGCCCCCGAAGCCGCCGGTGGCCGCCCCGATGCCGGCGAAGACGATCGCCCCGACGAAGATCAGCGCGTAGAGGATCAGGACCGCCACCGCGTAGATGCCGACCAGCCGCCAGAAGCGCCGCTGCTGCTCGAGCGCGTCGACCAGCGTCGCGGCGCCGCCGCCCTGGAGGAGCCGGGTGATGCGGCCGGCGTAACGGACGAGATAGAGGCAGGGCAGGAAGTAGAGGAGCCCGATCAACAGGTAGACGCCCCCGATGGCCATCATCGCCGCCCCCCCGCCCGCCCCGAGGTCGCCGAACATCGAGGCGCCGCCGCCGAGGAGCACGACCAGCCCCATGACGCACAACAGCGCGGCGCCGAGGAAGCCGAGGACGGCGATCAGTCGCACCCAGGGTCGGGTGCCGCGCAGGGCCTCGACGGCTCCCTGGGGAACGTCGGCGGAGCGGGCCGCGGCGACCGCCGGCGCGGCCGGCGCGGCGTAGGGGTCGAGCGTGGTCATGCGCACACTCTAACGCCAACGCCGGCCGCGGGGGACGCGGCCCCGCTCGGCTCAGAAGCGCCAGGAGGCGCCGCCGGAGATCTGTCGGCCGGACAGATCGAGGTCGCCCAGGCCGGCGAAGTCGCCGGACAGCTCGTCCTCGGCGTTGTGCCAGCGGCCCTCGGCGAAGAGCGACCACTGCGGTCCGATCGGCACCTCGAGACCCGCCATCCAGTACCAGCCGAGCACCTCGCCCTCGTCCTCGAAGGTGGTGGTGAAGATCGACGGGCCGAGCGGATCGCCGAAGTCGACGAAGTCGCCGTCCTCGGTCAGCGTCCACAGGTAGTAGCCGCCGCCGACGCCGACGTAGGGCACCACCGTCGAGTCGGGCGGCGTCAGGTCGAGCACCAGGCCGGCGGTGATCGCCGACACCTCGAGCGAGGTGGTGTGGAAGATGTCGTTGCCGAATTCGTCGACGATGTCGAGGTAGGCGAGCTCGTCCTCCCCCTCGAAGAGGTCGCCGGAGACGATCAACCCGAGCCGCGAGCCGAGCCCGAAGCGGAAGTCGGCGCCGAGGACGACGTCCTCGAGGTCCTCCGGCTCGCCGCCGAACACCGCCTCGTTGTCGAGCCAGTACTCGGAGTCGCCCTCCGGCGTGAACATCCCCACCCGGAAGCGGAAGGCGTTGTCGCTGCCGCCGCCGCGGCCGTAGTACTGCGCCTCGGCGGTGGCGCCGGCCAGCGCCAGCGCCAGCGCCGCGGTGATCGTCCAGGTCTTGCGCATCGTTTCGTGTCCCCCAGGTTCGTGTGTGGCGGGCGCCGCTCCAGGCGGCCCGGCGGGGCGGAGGAGCAACCGGGGTGCCACCGCGGGGTGGCGCGCGGAAAGCGTTGAGAGAACAGGAGCTTCGTCGCGGGAGGCGAGGCCGCGCGGCGGCTCGCCGTCCTCTTCCGGGGACGGTGCGCGACCGCCGCCGCGTCAGAACGGCCGGCCGGCGCCCATGCCGCCGCCCAACGCCTTCTTGAGCATCCCCGAGCCCTTGACCCGCTTCATCATCTTCCGCATCTGCTTGTACTGCTTGAGGAGCTGGTTGACGTCCTGGACGCGGGTGCCGGAGCCGCCGGCGATGCGCTTCTTGCGGCTGCCGTCCAAGAGCTGCGGCCGGCGGCGCTCGGCGGGGGTCATCGAGTCGATCATCGCCTCGACGCGGCGGAGCTGGCGCTCGTCGACCTGCGCCCCGGCCAGCCCCTTGAACGGACCCACCTGCGGCATCATCTCCAGGAGCTGCGAGAGCGGCCCGAGCTTCCGCATCTGGCGGAGCTGGTCGCGCAGGTCCTCGAGCGTCATCTCGACCGAGACCATGCGGCGGGCGAGCCGCTCGGTCTCCGCCGAGTCGAGCTGGCGCTCGGCGCGCTCGATCAGCGTCAGCACGTCGCCCATGCCGATCATCCGCGAGGCCATCCGCTCGGGCTGGAAGACCTCCAGCTCATCGGACTTCTCGCCGACGCCGACGAAGCGGATCGGCACCTTGGCGACGGTGCGGATCGAGAGCGCCGCGCCGCCACGCGAGTCGCCGTCGAGCTTGGTCAGCACGACGCCGGTGAGCGGCAGCGCGGCGGCGAACTGCTCGGTCGAGCGCACCGCGTCCTGGCCGGTCATCGCGTCGGCGACGAACAGCACCTCCTCGGGCGAGACGCGGGCGACGAGGGCCTGGAGCTCCTCCATCAGCGCCTGGTCGACGTGCAGGCGGCCGGCGGTGTCGAAGACGATCACGTCGTGGCCGCGCTCGGGCGCCTCGCGGAGGGCGCGGGCGGCGAGGCGCAGCACGTCCTCGCCGTCCGCGGGAACGATCACCGGCACGCCGACGCCGCGGCCGACCTGGACGAGCTGCTCGACGGCGGCGGCGCGCTGGAGGTCGCCGGCGACCAGCACCGGGTGGCGGCCGCGGCCGGCGACGCGGCGGGCGAGCTTGCCGGCGGTGGTCGTCTTGCCCGAGCCCTGGAGGCCGCAGAGCAGCACCACGCTGGGCCGCCGGGTGAGCGCCAGCTCGGTGCCCTCCTCGCCGAGCAGCGCCGCCAGCTCGTCGCGCACGATCTTGATCACCTGCTGCGCCGGGGTCAGGCTCTTCAGCACCTCCTGCCCGAGCGCCCGCTCGCGCACCCGCTCGACGAACGGCCGCACCACCCGGATGTGGACGTCGGCCTCGAGCAGCGCCAGCCGGATCTGGCGCAGCGCGGCGTCGAGCGATTCCTCGCTGATCCGGCCCTCGCCCTTGATCTGGCGAAAGACCTCCTGGAGCTTGCCCTGCAGTCCGTCGAACATCGGTCCTCCCGGGGGTGGAGCGGGGGTGGCGGCGCGGCGGCGCCTCGTCCGGCCAGAACGGCGCGGCCGGCGGCGTTAATCCTAGCCGGCGGCGCCCGCGGGGAGCTCGGCCCCGCGGTAGAGCTCGAGGAACTGCTCGAGGATGCGGAAGGTCAGCCCCCAGATCCGGTAGTCCCGGTAGCGGAAGGCGGGGAACGACAGCGGTCCGGTGTCGAGCTCGATCAGCACCTCGGAGAGCGACGCCTCGTCGGCGAGGTGGGAGAGCGGCACCCAGACGGCGGCGGCGACCTCGGCGGGGTCGGGCACCGCCTCGACCTCCGGCCCCACCGCCGCCACCCACGGCGCGACGACCAGCTCCGGCAGGCGGCCGCTCGCCGGGTGGACCTCGTCGAGGCCGCCCAGGACGTGCCGCTCGCGGTCGAGCGCGATGCCGACCTCCTCCTCGGTCTCGCGGAGCGCGGTGGCGAGGAGGTCCGGGTCCGCCGGCTCGCGCCGGCCGCCGGGGAGCGCCATGTGACCGGACCACGGGTCCCCCTCCCGCTCCACCCGCTCGATGAGCAGCAGCTCGACCTCGGCGGCGGCGCGCAGCACCACCGTCACGCCGGCCTCGAAGGCGAGCGGGCGGCGGCGCGGCGCACGGTCGGGAGGGCGGGCGGCGAGGCGGCGGCGGAGGGCGGCGAGGCGGGGGTCCTGCACGCCCGCAGTCTAGCCGCGCCCCAGCAGCCGCGAGACCAGCGCGTCGAGCTGGTCCTCGAGCACCGGCTGCTCGAGATATGCGTCGGCGCCGGACGCCTCCACCCGCTGCCGGGCGTCGCTCGAGGCGTAGGACGCGGTGACGATCACCACCGCGAGATGCGCGTGCCGGGGATCGCTCTTCAGCCGCCGGCAGAGGTCGAGGCCGTCGGCGTCGGGCAGGTGGATGTCGAGCACCACCAGCTCGAAGGCGTGGTCCTCGAGCGCCTGGAGCATCTCGCGGGCGCTGTCGACCTCCCGCGTCTGGTGGCCGGCGCGGCGCAGCATGCGGCCGAGCGCGTAGCGGCTCGCCGGGTAGTCGTCGACGATCAGGATGCTCGCCACCGTGTCTCCTCAGGCGCTCCGCTCGGCGGCCACCGTGCGGGCGATCGCTTCGAGCCTATCGCCGAAGCCCTCGTCGCTCTTGTCGACCACTCCCAGGGTGCGCGCCTCGAGGTCGCGGCGCTCCTCCGGCGACAGCTCGGCGGAGGTGAACACCACCACCGGCGGCTCGCCGAAGCGCCCGGAGTCGGCGAGCGCGGCCAGCACCTCGACGCCGGACAGCGTCGGCAGCTTGAGGTCGAGCACCACGAGGTCGGGCTCGTCGCCGCCGGCCTGCGCCAGCGCCTCGTGCCCGTCGGCGGCCTCGGCGACCCGCCAGCCGATGCGGTGGAAGAGGCGCCGCAGGAGGTAGCGCACGCCGGGATCGTCGTCGACGACGAGCACCCGCGGCGCCGCCGCCGGGGGCGCGGCCGGCTCGGCGCCGGCGCCCTCCGGGGCGGCGG
>DATABP010000787.1:0-6213 GCA_036259515.1 Thermoanaerobaculia bacterium
CCGCCGCCCCGCCCACCACCCCCCCGACGAGCGGGAACCACCCCACCGCCCGCTCGACCGCCGCCGCCGCGGGCAGCCGGCGCGGCAGGGGCAGTCGGGTGAGGAAGGCGAAGGCGGTGGCGATCGCCGCCGCCTCGCGGCGCCAGAGGGAGACGCCGGGCTCGGCCGACGCCTCCTCACCGCCGACGACGACGTGCTCGGCGCGCCGGGACGGCGGCTGCTCGTGCGTGGCCATCGCTCGCCGGCCAGTCTACGCGACGGCTGTCGCCGGGCACGGGCCGCTCTCGCCGAGGCCGGGCAGGAGAGCAGCCCGCCCGCCGCGCGGCGAGCGGGAGGGGCCTACCCGCCGCCCCGCCGCGCCGCCCGCGCCATCTTCTCCAGCTCCGCCCCGCCCTCCTCCGCCTCCGCGCCGCGCGGGTCCGGCCAGCGCACCCGCCGGCGCTCCAGCGCCCTGGCCAGCCGCTCCCAGGCGTCCCGGTTCGCCACCGGGCCGCCGTCCTTCTTGATCCAGCCGCGCCGGCGCCAGGCGGGGAGCCAGCGCGAGGCGCCGTGGCGCAGGTAGTCGGACGGGGTGTGGACGACGACGGAGGCGCCGGGGGGGAGCGACTCGAGCACCTCGGCGGCGGCGAGGATCTCCAGACGGTTGCCGCTGGTGCCGGTGGCGGCGCCGGTGAGCACCCGGCCGCCGCCGGCCGCGGCGTCGTCCTCCGGCCCGCGCACCGCCGCCGCCCAGCCGCCGCCGCCGCGGTCGGCGGAGATCCGCAGGTGGACCTCCCAGTCGGCCGCCGGCGCGCCGTCCTCGCCGGGACGGTCGCCGTGGAGGCGCCGGATCTCCGCCGCCGCCAGCTGGTCGGCGCGCTCGTTCCAGCGGTCGCCGGCGTGCCCGCGCACCCAGCGCCAGGCGAGCTCGCGGCCGGCGGCCAGCGAGGCGAGCCGCCGCCACAGGTCCTCGTTCTCGACCGGCTTGCCGTCCGCCTTGCGCCAGCCGCGGCGCACCCAGGTGGGCAGCCAGGCGGTGATCCCCTGCCGGACGTACTGCGAGTCGACGTAGAGCTCGGCCGGCTCGCCGGGGCGCAGCGCCTCGAGGGCGCGGATCGCCGCCGTCAGCTCCATGCGGTTGTTCGTCGTCCGCGGCTCGCCGCCGGCGTGCTCCTCGGGCTCGGCGCCGGGGCGCAGCACCACCACCGCCCAGCCGCCGGGGCCGGGGTTCGGGCTGGCGCCGCCGTCGGTGTAGACGCGGGTGACGTCCTGCGAGCGAACCGTCACTCGCTCTCGAGGTAGGTGTAGCCGGCGAGGCCGCGCTCGTACATGCGCAGGAGGTGCTTCGACTCCTCGAGCGTCATCCGCTTCGCCTTGAGCGCCGTCTCCGTCGCCCGCCGCACCTGGGCGACGAGGTCCTTCCGGGTGTAGGAGACGTAGGCGAGCACGTCGGTCACCGAGTCGCCCTCGACCACGTGGTCGATCTGGTAGTCGTCCTCGTCGGGGTCGATCGACACCTGGACGATGTTGGTGTCGCCGAACAGGTTGTGGAGGTCGCCCAGGATCTCCTGGTAGGCGCCGACCAGGAAGATGCCGAGGAAGTAGGGCTCGCCGTCGAAGGGATGGAGCTCGAGCACCCGCTTGACCGCGCCCGGCTCGATGAAGCGGTCGATCCGGCCGTCCGAGTCGCAGGTGATGTCGGCGAGCACGGCGCGGCGCGACGGCTCCTCGTCGAGGCGGTGGATCGGCAGCACCGGGAAGAGCTGGTCGATCGCCCACGAGTCGGGCACCGACTGGAACACCGAGAAGTTGCAGAAGTAGGTGTCGGCGAGGTCGGCCTCGAGGCCCCACAGCTCCTCGGGGATCTGGGGCAGCTCCTGGGCCAGCCGCCAGATCTCGTCGCAGGTGGCCCAGAAGATGTTCTCCGCCAGCCCGCGGTGGGTCAGCGACAGGTAGCCGAGGTTGAACAGCGACAGGCAGTCGTCGCGGTTGGCGATCGCGTCGTGGTACGACTCGAGGAGGTTCTCCGCCCGCACCTCACGGTAGGTGTCGAAGAGGTTCTTGAGCGGCAGCTCGGCCTCCTCGGGCGGCGCCTGGGGGATGCGCGCCAGCCGCAGCTCGGCGACGTCGAGAACGTCGAGGATCAGCGCCGCGTGGTGCGCCACCGTCGCCCGCCCGGACTCGGAGACGATCGTCGGGTGCGCCACCTCCGCCTCGTCGCAGATCTCCTTGATCCCGTACACGACGTCGGCCGCGTACTCCTGGAGCGTGTAGTTGAGCGACGACGGGTAGTCCGACTGCGAGCCGTCGTAGTCCACCCCCAGGCCGCCGCCGACGTCGAGGTAGGCGAGCGGCGCCCCGAGGCCGACGAGGTCGACGTAGATGCGCACCGCCTCGCGCAGCGCGTCCTTGATCGAGCGGATCGACGGCACCTGGCTGCCGAGGTGGAAGTGGAGGAGCTCGAAGCAGTCGAGCCGGCCGAGCGAGCGCAGGGACTCGATCGCCTCGACCAGCTCGCGGGCGGCGAAGCCGAACTTCGAGCGGTCGCCGCCCGAGGCCTGCCAGTGGCCGGCGCCGGGGGTCGACAGCCGCGCCCGGATGCCGATCCGCGGCGTCACCCCGGTGGCCTCGGCGATGCGGTGGATGAGCTTGAGCTCGGAGGGCTTCTCGGCGACCAGGATCACCCGCCGCCCGAGCTTCGAGGCGAGGAGCGCCGTCTCGACGTACTCCTCGTCCTTGTAGCCGTTGCAGACGATCAGCGCCTCCTCGTCCTCCAAGAGCGCCATCACCGCCAGGAGCTCCGGCTTCGACCCCGCCTCCAGCCCGTGGTGGTACGGCCGCCCGAACTCGACCAGCCGCTCGACGAGGTAGCGGTCCTGGTTGACCTTGATCGGGTAGACGCCGCGGTAGGTCCCCCGGTACCCCGCCTCCGCGATCACCCCGAGGAACGCCTCGTTGAGCTCGCGCACCCGCGCCTGGACGATCTCCGAGAAGCGGATCAGGAGCGGCAGCCCGATCCCCCGCTCGCGCACCTCGTCGACCAGCTCCTTGAGGTCGATCGCCGCCGTCCCCGGCCCCTGCGGATGGACCACCAGGTTCCCCCGCTCGTTGACCGAGAAGTACCCCTTCCCCCACCCGCGCACGTTGTACAGCTCGAGCGCGCGCTCGATCGGGCTGGCGACCTCGGTGTCCTCGATGGTGGCGGTCACTGGCCGGGCACCTCCCGCCGAACCGGCGCGAGTGGGTCAACTCCTTACGCTTCAACGACTTGGCGAGCGCACACGCGCCCGCCGCGGAAACTCTAACACCTGCCGGCGTGAAGCGCCGAGCGCCGCCGGCGAGTCCCTAGAACCGCCATCCCTCCTCCACCCCTTCCGGCTCCGGCAGCACCTGGCGCAGGTAGGGCTCGACGCCGCGGGCGACGTCCCAGTCGCGGGTGTAGCCGAGGCTGACCTCCTCGCAGCGGACGCCGTCGCGGAAGGAGGTGCGCCGGACGTGGAGGTGGCCGTAGACGACGGCGGCGGCGCGGAAGCGGAGGTGCCAGTCCTCGCTGCACCGGGTGCCGCACCAGATCGAGAAGCGCGGGATGCGGCGCAGGGTGAGGAGGTCCCGGCGCAGCGGCCAGTGGTTGGCGAGGACGGTGGGGCCGGCGGCGGCCGCGGCGGCGAGGCGCTCCTCGGAGAGGCGGCAGCGCTCGGCGCACCAGGCGGCGCGGCTCTCGTGCGGGTCGGGACGGAGCACCCGCTCGTCGGCGCACAGGATGCGCTCCTCCATCGCCCACTCGACGGCCCGCTCGGCGGGGACCTCGTCGGGGCGGAAGCTGTAGTCGTAGAGGGTGAAGAGCGGGCAGATCGTCGCGCGCGGGCCCGGGCCGGGCCACGCGACGAAGGGGTCCTCGGGGGTCAGCACGCGATACTCGCGGCACACCGCGACGAACCGCCGGTAGCGCGCCTCGCCGGCCAGGCTGCCCTCGGGGACGGCCCACAGCTCGTGGTTGCCGGGCAGCCAGAAGAGGCGTGCGAAGCGGGGCGCCAGCACGTCCCAGGCGAAGCGCAGGTGCTCTTCGGTCTCGCCGACGTCGCCGGCGACGATCAGCCAGTCCTCGCGGTGGTCCGGCAGCGCTTCGAGGGCGCGGCGGGTCTCGGCGTAGCGGAGGTGGAGGTCGGAGATCGCGAGCAGACGCACCGCGGAAGCTTCTCATGCGGGTTCGACCCCGCGGGGGCGGGAGGGCCGGGCGGCCGGGGCACGCGGCGCTTCGGTGGAGATCGGGAACGGTGCGCCGCTCGCTGGGACCGCGCTCGATCGGCGGTGGATTGCAAAGGCCCGCTACGCCCGCTCCGCCGGAAACGCCAGCACCTCGTCGATCGACCCGGCACCGGTCGCCAGCATCACCAGCCGGTCGAAGCCGAGCGCGACGCCGGCCGACGCGGGAAGGCCGGATCCGAGGGCGGCCAGCAGCCGGTGGTCGAGCGGGACCGGCGGCAGGCCGGTGGCGCGGCGGCACGCGAGGTCGGACTCGAAGCGGCGGCGCTGCTCGGCGGGGTCGGTCAGCTCGTGGAAGCCGTTGGCCAGCTCGACGCCGCCGACGTAGACCTCGAAGCGCTCGGCGAGCGGCGGGGCGCCGCCGGCCGCCGGGCGGACGCGGGCGAGGGAGGCCTGGGAGGCCGGGAAGTCGTGGAGGGCGACGACGCCGGGGCCGAGGCGGGGCTCCACGACCAGGGCCATCAGGAGGTGGAGGCGGCCGTCGCGGTCGTCCGGGCCGAAGGCGGGGGCGGCGACGCCGGCGCGGGCGATCGCGGCGTCGAGCTCGGCGAGCGGGGCGCGGTGGGGATCGACCCCGGCGTGGCGGCGGAACGCCTCGCCGTAGGTGAGCCGCTCGGCGCTGCCGATCCCCTCCCCCAGCACCGCCTCGAGAAGCGCCTCCACCTCGCCGATCAGCCGGTGATGGTCCCAGCCGGGCCGATACCACTCGAGGAGCGTGAACTCCCGGTTGTGCCGCCGCCCCGCCTCGCCGCCGCGCACCACCCGGGCGAGCTGGAAGATCGGCCCCGAGCCGGCGGCGAGGAGCCGCTTCATGTGGAATTCGGGGGAGGTCTGGAGCCAGCCCACCGCGCCGCCGCCGAGGTCGACGGCGAGGCTCTCGAGGTGGAGCTCCGGGGTGGTCGCCGCCCCGATCAGCGGCGTCTCGACCTCGAGCACGCCGCGGGCGGCGAAGAAGGCGCGGACGGCGGCCGCGATCTCGGCGCGGCGCACCAGCGCGGCGCGGAGGGCGGTCGGTCGCCAGTCGGCGCCGGGGGCGGAAGCGCCGCCCGAGTCGCCGCTCCCTTCCCCGTCCCGCCCGCCGCCGCTCATCGCCGCGCGGTGGCGGTCAGTCCTTCGCCCGCGACACGTACTCGCCGGTGCGGGTGTCGACGCGGATCACCTCGCCCTGCTGCACGAAGAGCGGAACCTTGACCACGGCGCCGGTCTCCAGCTTGGCCGGCTTGGTGCCGCCCGACGAGGTGTCGCCGCGCACGCCGGGGTCGGTCTCGACGATCTCCAGGTTGACGAAGTTCGGCGGCGCCACCGACAGCGGCACGTTGTTGTAGAGGGTCACCGAGCAGACGTCCTGCTCCTTGATCCACAGCGCCGCATCGCCGACGGCGTCCTCGTTCGCCTCGTACTGCTCGTAGGTCGACGGCAGCATGAAGTGCCACGTCGAGCCGTCGCTGTAGAGGTACTGCATGTCGGTCTCGACGACGTCGGCGGAGTCGAGGCCCTCGCCGGACTTCAGCGTCCGCTCGTTGACCCGGCCGGTGGTCAGCACCCGGTACTTGACGCGGACGAAGGCCTGGCCCTTTCCCGGCTTGACGAAGTCGGTGTCGACGATCGTCGCCGGCTCGCCGTCGATCATCACCTTGAGGCCGTTGCGCAGCTCGTTGGTCGAATAGCCCGGCATGTCGCTTCCCTGGTCTCCGCTCGGGCCGGCGGCGGGGCCCGCTCTCGGGTTCGATGGTCGTGGGGGCGGGCGCCCGGCCCGCGGGTCGTCGGTCGCGGCCTCGCCGTCCCTGGGCGCTTGTCCGCCGCCCCGGAAGCGAGTACCTTGATCCGATGATAACGCGATCCTCCGCCGCCGCCGTGGCCGGCGCTCCCGGCGCCCCCGCCGGCGTGCCCGCCTGGCGTCGCGAGCTGGCGGCGGCGGTGGGGAGCGTGGGCGAGCAGCTGGCGCTCCTCGGACTGCCGGCGGAGGCGGCC
>DATABP010000788.1:0-1979 GCA_036259515.1 Thermoanaerobaculia bacterium
CCGCCGCCCCGACCGCCGCCCCACCCGCCCCCGACGCGAAAGGCCCGACCGTGATCGACATCGACCAGTTCTTCCAGACCGAGCTCCGCGTCGCCGTCGTGCGGCACGCCGAGCCGGTGCCGAAGTCGAACAAGCTCCTGCGCCTGGAGGTCGAGCTCGCCGACGGCGAGCGCCGGCAGCTCGTCGCCGGCATCGCCAAGGCGTATGCCCCTGAGGCGCTGGTCGGCCGCCAGGTGGTGGTGGTCGCCAACCTCCAGCCGGCGAAGCTGATGGGCGTCGAGTCGCAGGGGATGGTGCTCGCCGCCTCGGTCGACGGCGAGCCGGTGCTCCTGGCGCCCGACCGCGAGGTCCCGCCGGGCACGCGCGTCCGTTAGCGTGCTGATCGACTCCCACTGCCACCTCCAGAGCCTCGATCCCGACGACCGCGAGCGGGCGCTCGACGAGGCGCGGGAGCGCGGCGTCGCCGGCTTCCTGGTGCCCGCCATCCGGCTCGACGACGCCGACGAGGTCCTCGCCCTCTGCCACCGCCACCCCGACGTGTGGTGCGCGCTCGGCACCCACCCTCACGACGCCGCCGGCTGGCGGGAGGGCGACGCGGCGCGGCTCGCCGACCTCGCCGGCGACCCGAGGTGCGTGGCGATCGGCGAGTGCGGGCTCGACTTCCACTACGACCACTCGCCGCGCGAGGTGCAGGGCCGGGCGATGCGCGAGCAGTGGCGGCTGGCGATCGAGCTCGGGCTGCCGGTGGTGGTCCACAACCGGGAGTCGAACGAGGCGATGCTCGCCGCCCTCGCCGAGCCCGAGTTCGCCGCGCTCCAGGCCGACTTCCACTCCTTCGCCGGCGGCCTGCCGATGGCCCGCGAGCTGATCGCCCGCGGCTTCTACCTCGGCGTCACCGGCATGATCACCTTCCGCGCCGCCGACAATGTGCGCGAGGTGATCCCCCACCTGCCGCCCGACCGCGAGCTGGTGGAGACCGACACCCCCTACCTCGCGCCGGTGCCCTACCGCGGCCGGCCGAACCGGCCCGCCTACGTCGTCGAGGTCGCCCGCCGGCTCGCCGAGGAGCGCGGCGAGAGCTTCGAGGAGACCTGCCGGCGGACGGGGGAGAATTTCTTCCGGCTGTTCGCCCGCGCCGCCGGCGGGTGAGCGACCGAGGTCAGGCGGGCGAGCCCGGGTCCGCCACCCGCGCCAGCCGCTCGTCGCCGGCAGCGCCGTGGTGGTCGCTCTCGGTGACGATCATCGGGCAGCGGCGGCAGGCCGCCGCGCCCTCCTGCTTCCACCAGCGGCAGGCCGGCCGGAGCGCGCAGACGGCGATCTCCTCGACCGCCGCCGGCATCTCCCGCACGATGCGCTTCGCCAGGCGGCAGTCGGTGCCGTCGAAGTGCTGGCACCCGTGGCCGGCGCAGGGAGCGGCGAAGCGGAACACGCGGGTGGGCGACAGCGGTCCGGCGAGCGCCAGGAGCTCGTCGGTGACCGGGGCGGGGGCGCGGAGATAGACGATCCGCGCCTCCGCCCCGCTGCGGTCGACGGCTCCCAGCACTCTCGCTTCCGGCATCGCCGGATGGGCGCTCGGGCACTGGAGCGCGGGGCCGGCGGCCGGCGCGGTCGCCGCGCCGCCGCCGGCGTCCGCCTCAGCCGGGACCGGCGACGCCGCCGCCAACGGGACCCCCGCCCTGGGGACCGCCGAAGTTGTCGAAGTCGATCCAGATCCCCACCGAGATCTTGGGCGGCACCCGCAGCCGGGGACCGAGCCTCTGCTCCTCCCAGGTGCGGGCCACCGTCACCGTCGCGGTCGAGATCAGGCTCTCCAACGTGACGTTCTGCGGTCGTTCGATCTGCGGTCGTTCCGCCATCTCGAGCCCTCCCTTCGGCTCCGCCGTCGATTCGTCGGGGCCGCCGCTCGAACAGGCGCTCACAGCGAACGCTCTGTTACGCGAACGATGGAAGTCGGTGCACGGCGACCGGCGGAGCTCTAC
>DATABP010000789.1:0-8257 GCA_036259515.1 Thermoanaerobaculia bacterium
GCGGCGGTGGAGCGTCACGGCGGCGCCGGCGAGCCAGGGCTCGACAGCCTCTTCGACCGCCTCCCGGAGCTGGCGCTCGCCGCGGGCGAGGAGGGCGAGGCGACGCGCCGCCAGCTCCTCGGCTTCGCCGCCCGCGATCGCGAGGCGCTCGCCGACTTCCTGCCCGAAGCCGAGGAGTACGTCGAGACCATCGCGGCGACGCTGTCCGCGACCGCGACCGGCGAGGCCGCGGACGCCGACGGAGTGCTGAGGACCGTCCACACGCTGAAGGGAACCGCCTACATGCTCGGCTGCGAGCCGGTCGGGCGGCTGGCGGACGCGATGGAGGAGGCGCTCCACTCGCTGCGCCGGTCGGGCGGCGGCAGCGGCCGGATCGCCGGCGAGCCGCGGGCGGCGCTCGGCGAGGCGGTGGCGGCGCTGCGGCGGATGCTCGACGTTCTCGGCGGCGGCACCGGCGAGGGGCTCGACGGCGACCTCGCCCGCGCCCTGGCGGGTCTCCTCGGGCTGACCGGCCGGCCGGAGCCGCCCGCGCCCGTGCCGCCGGCGGAGACGACGGCGCCGGCCGAGGCGCCGGCGTCCTCCCGGCGAGGGGTCGTCCGGGTCGAGGTCGAGCGGCTGGACCGGGTGGTCGCGCAGGTCGGCGAGCTGGTCGTCGCCCGCGGCCGCCTCGAGGGTCACCTGGGCGAGCTCGAGGCGACCCACGAGCTGCTCGAGGCCGTGCGACTCCGCATGCTCGCCACCGTCCGGGACCTCCAGCGCACCCTGCGCGGGCCGCGTCCCGGCGGCCGGACCGCCCTCGATCCCATCGGGGCCACCGGGGCCGCCGGCGCGGAGCGCTCCGCCGGAGCCGGGCTCGAGCGCTACGACGAGCTCGACCTCCTGGTGCGGCGGGTGGCCGAGATGGAGGACGACCTCGGCGAGGTGCAGGAGGAGGTCGAGCGGGTGACGCGCCTCCTGCGCGGGGACGCCGCGCGCACCGGCGAGCTCGCCCGCGGCCTGCGGCAGGGCGTCACCCGGGCGCGCCTGGTGCCGATGGACCGCCTGCTGGCGCGCTTCGAGCGGCTGGCCTCCGGCCTCGCCCGCGAGGAGGGCAAGGAGGTCCGGCTGGAGGTCGGCGGCCACGGCGTCGAGCTCGACACCGCGGTCGCCGAGCGGATCGCCGAGCCGTTGCTGCACCTCGCCCGCAACGCCATCTCCCATGGCCTCGAGACGGCCGCCGAGCGACGGGCGGCGGGGAAGCCGGAGGCCGGATCGCTGGCCCTGCGCGTCTACCCCGAGGGCCGGTTCGTCCACCTGGAGGTCGAAGACGACGGCCGGGGCATCGAGCCGGAGGCGGTGGCGCGGCGCGCCGTGGAGCTCGGGCTGGTCGCCGCCGACCGCGCCGGCCGCCTCACGCGCCGGGAGGCCCTGGACCTCGTCTTCCTGCCCGGGTTCAGCACCCGGGCGGAGATCACGGCAGGCGCCGGTCGCGGCGTCGGGATGGACGCCGTGCGGGCGGCCGTCGCGCGGCTGCACGGCGAGATCGAGGTCGAGACCGAGGCGGGCGTCGGCACCCGGGTGACGCTTCGCGTGCCGCTGACCCAGGTGGTCTCCGAGGCCCTCCGGCTCGCCGTCGGCGGGCAGCGCTTCCTGCTGCCGACGCTGGCCGTTCGGACGCTCCTCCACCTCCCCGCGGAGGAGATCCCGGCGTCGGACGAGGGCCTGCCGTCGATCCCCTTCGAGGGCGCCGACCTCCCGCTGGTGGGTCTGGCGCCGGCCCTCGGCCTGCCGGAGCGTCCGCTCGCCGGGGGGCGGACGGTCGTCGTGGTCCGCGTGGTCGAGCGCTCGTTCGGGCTCGTCGTCGACGAGGTGCTCGGCCTGCGCGAGGTGATGATCCAGGGCCTGGGCGAGCTGCTCGCGCCCTTGGACCACCTGGCGGGGGCGGCGGTGACCGGCGACGGCGAGGTGGTGCTGCTGCTCGATCCGCTGGCGCTCGCCCCGGGCGGGAGGCTCGCGGGCCGGACGGCGGTCCCCTCGCCGCCGCCCGGCCCGGAGGCGCGTGGCACCGCCGTGCTGCTGGTGGACGATTCGCTGAGCGTGCGCAAGGTGCTCGCCCGCCGCCTCGCCCGGCTCGGCCTCGAGGTGAGCACCGCCGAGGACGGGGAAGAAGCCCTCGCGCGGCTGCGGGAGGAGCGCTTCGACGCCCTGGTCACCGACCTCGAGATGCCGCGCATGAACGGCTACCAGCTCATCGAGACGGTGCGCCGCCGGCGCGAGAGCCGGACGCTGCCGGTGATCGTGATCACCACCCGCGCCGGTCGCGAGCACGGCGACCTCGCCCGCCGGTTGGGGGCGGATCGTTACCTGACCAAGCCGGTGGACCACGAGCTCCTGGCGCGACTGGTCGAGGAGCTGGCGGCCGCCCGCCGGCCGGCGCCCGCGGAGGCGGAGTGAGCACGACCCGCTGGCTCCGCTTCGCCGTCGACGGCCTGGAGGTGATGGTCGCCGCCGCGTCGTTCCGGCGGTCGCTGCCGGCGCCGGCGCCGCTGCCGGAGACGATCGAGATCGGCGGCGACCGCTACCCGGTGGTCGACCCGCGCGGCCCGGGCGGCGCGGCGGCGGGCTCGCCGATGCCACAGCTCCTCCTGCTGTTCGCGGAGGGCGGCGCGCGGGTCGCGGTCCCGGCGTCCGACGTCGGCGGGACCTTCACCGCCGACGCCGGAGACCTCGCCCCGCTGCCCTGGCCCTACCGCGGGGACGGCTGGTACGCCGGCGTGATGGTGCCGGCCCGATCAAGCGAGCGGCCCGTCCTGGCGCTCGATCTCGCCGGTCTCCTGCGCGGGGCCGCGGCCGCCCGGCCGCTGCCGGCGGAGGCGACGCGATGACGCTCCCCCGGCGCTCGCGGCGGCCGTCTTCGGCGCCGCTCCAGACCTTCGTCGTCTTCCGCGCCGCCGGGCGCCGCTTCGCGCTGTCGACGGGGCAGGTGACGGCGGTGGCCGAGGTCCCGCCGGTCAACCGGCTGAGCGCTCCCGGTCGCCCCGAGGTTCTCGGGCTCGTCGCCCACCGCGGGAGGGCGCTGCCGCTCGTCGACCTGGGCCGCTGCCTCGACGGTCCCGCCGCCGCGGCCGCCGGCGGCACGCATTGCATCGTCGTCGAACACGGCGAGCGGCGAGCGGCCTTCCCGGTGGCCGACCTCGAGGGGCTGGCGAGAGTGCCCGGCGGCGCGCTGCCGCCGGGGTGCGAGACCTTCGACCCGGTCCAGGTGGTCCTCGCCGCCGGCCGCGAGCGGACGCGGTGAGGCGCGTGCTCCTCGTCGCCGCCGACGCGGGCCGCGGCGTCCGGCTCGGCCAGGCGCTGTCGCAGGAGGGCTTCGCGGTCAAGGTCGCACCCGAGGGATGGTACGCGCTGACCATGCTGGAGCGCGAGCCGACGACGCTGGTGCTGGTGGACGGCGCGGCGGGCGAGCCGCCCGCGGCGGAGCTCGCCGCCATCGTCCGTGCCGACCGCGACCTGGCCGGGGTGACGCTGGCGGTGGCCCTCGGGCCGTCCGAGACCGCCCCGGAGGGCTTCGACCTGGTGGTGGAGGGCGGCCGTCCCGCCGCCGAGCTGGCGGCGACGATGAGGCGGCGGGTCGGCGAGCCGCCGGCCCCGGGCGCCATGGTGCTCAGCGGCTCGCTCGCCGCGCTCGACCTGCTGCACCTCGTCGAGACGCTCGGTCACTGCCGGCGCACCGGGCGGCTCAGCGTCTGGTGCCCCGGCGACCGCGTCGGCGAGCTCTACTTCGACCAGGGCAGGCTGGTCCACGTCCGGTTCGGCGCGCACTCGGGCCGCCTCGCCTTCGCCGACCTCTTCGCCTGCGCCGGCCGCCAGCCCGAGGCCCCGTTCGAGCTCGAGGCGCTGAGCCGCGAGGAGGTCTTCCGCTACCCCCGCACGGTGCGCGCCGAGATCCGCGACCTGCTGCTCGGCATCCTGCCGCAGGCGGACGACCACCGGGCCGCCGGCGGCCACGACGGGCAGGGCGTGGGATGAGCGGCGCCGGCCGCGTCCTGGTGGTGGACGACAGCCAGAGCGTCCGCCGGGCGATCGGGCGGATGCTGGCGCCGATCGGCCTGTCCGTCGACGCGGCGAGCGATGGCGACGAGGCGCGCGAGCGGCTGGCGCGGGAGCGGCCGCGCCTGGTGATCTGCGACGTGGTGCTGCCGGGCGCGGACGGGTACGAGGTCTGCCGCTTCGTGCGCTCCCGTCCCCAGCTCGCCGGGGTGCCGGTGCTGCTGATCTCCGGGCTGTCCTCGCCCGAGGTGGCGCGACGGGCGGAGGCCGCCGGAGCCGTCGGCGTGATGGCCAAGCCGTTCACCGCCAAGAGCCTGGTCGCCCGCGTCGAGCAGGTGCTCGGCGCGGCGGAGGCCGCCGCTCTCGGGGAGGACGACCCGCCGGCCGTCGACCTCGTCGGCGGCCTCGGAGAGCTGCCCGGAGTGCGGGCGGCCTATCTGCTCGAGCCGGAGACCGGCGGCGCCCGCCGCCTGATCGGCGAGACGCCGGTCCCCTCCGCGCTGCTCGCCCTGGTCCTCCGCGTCGGCCAGCTCGCCGGCGAGCTCGGCCTCGGCGAGCCGCAGGTCCTTTCCGCCGAAGGCGACGCGGGGACGGTCGTCGTGCGGCGCGTCGGGGGGGCGGCGATCGCCGTCTGCTTCGACCGCGACGTGCTGCCCGGCCAGGCCCGCCATCGCGTCCGCCGGCTTCGCAGTCCGACCGAGCCACCGACCTCTCTGTCGCAAGGAGCCCGAATTGGAAACCGTCCTGGGTAGCTACCAGCCCGTCCTCGTCAGCCTCTCGTTCATCATCTCGGTGGTGGGGTCGTTCGCCGCGCTGAGGCTCGCCAAGCTGATCCCCCTCCACGAGCCGGACGACCGCCTGCCGTGGATCCTCGGCGCCTCGTTCGCCCTCGCCGGCGGCGGCATCTGGTCGATGCACTTCATCGCGATGCTGGCCTTCGACATGGGGATGCCGGTCTCCTACGACATTCCGGTGACGGCGCTCTCGCTGGTCCTCGCCTGGGCGGTGACCGGCATCGGTTTCTTCGTGGTCAGCCGCGGCGCGTCGAGCCCGCTGCGGCTGGGGGCGGCGGGGGTCCTGATGGGCCTGGGAGTCGCCACCATGCACTACACCGGCATGGCCGCGATGCGGATGGCGGCGACGATCGCCTACGACCCCACGCTCCTCGTGCTGTCGGTGGTCATCGCCATCGTCGCCTCGACCGCGGCGCTGTGGCTCGTCTTCCACCTGGAACGGCTGTGGCACATGCTGGTCGCGGCGGTGATCATGGGGGTCGCCGTCTGCGGCATGCACTACACCGGGATGGCGGCGGCGAGCTTCCGTCACGACGCGACGATCGTCATCCCGCAGTCGTCGGCGGTGGCGCCGGAGTTCCTCGCCTACTCGATCTTCCTGGTGTCGCTGGTGATCCTGGTCCTCGGCATCGCCTTCGGGCGGGTGGAGACCTTCGAGGAGGACCTGGTGCTGGAGTGAGGCCGCGGGCGGGGAGCTGGTGCCGAAGGCGGGATTCGAACCCGCACGCCCTTGCGGACGGGAGATTTTGAGTCTCCTGCGTCTACCGTTCCGCCACTTCGGCAGGATGCTTTCTCAACAACGGGCGGCGACAGTCTATGCCGCAAATGGAAACGGGCCGGGGTCGCCCCCGGCCCGTTCGATCAGATGATCGGCGAGAGCTCGCCGATCAGAAGCCGCCACCGATCAGGGCGTGGCTGGCGTTGCAGGTGCTGTCGATCGAGATCGCGTCGAAGCCCACGCTGTAGCGGCCCTCGGCGTTCATGATCGTGGTGACCCAGTTCTGCATCGCCGCCGGGTCCTCGTTCGGGAGCTGGCCGACGACCACGCTGTTGAGGTTCAGCCAGAGGAAGCCGAACGGGAACGGCGACGGGAGGTCGATGCCGCCGACCGTGGTGCGCTGCGCCTCGGCCGGGAAGGGGACGAGCAGGTCGCCGTCCTCGCAGGGGGAGACCGTGCAGCCCTCCTCGACGACCGGGTTCTCCTCCTCGTCGAAGATCACGATCTGCTCCTGGGCGAGCGGGAACCACGGCGGGTTGGTGCCGGCCGCGATCGAGCCGCAGGAGTAGCCGCTCGTCGACGACGGGATCTTGCCGTCACGCCAGACGACGAGATCGGTGCCGCCGCTGAACGGGCCGCCGGTGATGTAGCGGCTGACGAAGTTGCTCGACAGCGGCTCGCGGTTGTCGATCGCGCTCCAGGCCACGTAGCGGCCGTAGAAGGTGTACTCGCCCGGCACCGAGGTCTCCGGGTTCAGCGCGTCGGCCTCGACGTGGACCAGCGTCTCGCCCTGGGCGAAGTTCTCGCCGGAGTCGACGTAGAAGTAGTCGCCCCAGAGGATGTTCTGGTTGGTCGCCGTGCCGGTGCCGCCGGGGCCGAAGTAGCCCGGGTCGCCGGGGAAGTCGAGGCTGCAGTTGTTCACCGTGTCGACGGTGACGTAGCCGCGGGCGATGCCGTCGCCGAGGTTGCGGCCGCCGCAGTTGCCGGCGAACGACGACAGCGCCGACGGACCGCCGGTGAGGATCGACTGCAGGTGGGCGACGAAGTTCGCCGGCAGCCCGCTGTAGGGGAGCTGGCCGGTGCAGCTCGCGAAGTTGATGTCCTGCGAGAAGAGGCCCTGGTTCGAGATGGTGTCGGTCGGGTCCTGCCCGTCCGACGCCGTCACCGGCAGCTGGCCGTTGACGATGATGTCGCGCAGGCTGATCGTCTGCACGTCGTAACCGGTGAGATAGACGTTGAAGTCGAGCACCGGCACCGACAGGTCGGTCCACACCACGACGTGGGCGAGCGCCGCCGTCGCCGACGCGTTGTTGATGGAGAACAGGGTGTTGATCCCGTTCTCGTCGTCGAGGTCGACTTCGAAGTACGGCAGCAGCAGCGTCGCCGCCGGCACGTTGTCGACGGTACAGATGACGGCCTGCGCCGGCAGCGCGACGGCCGCCGCCAGCACCAGGACCATGCCCAGCACGATTCTCTTCATTCCTGTTGCTCCCTCCAACCGAGAAAGGGCCGCACCACGGGTGCGGCCGGGTTGACACCCCAGTGTGCCGGGTGGCACCTGTCCTGCGGACCAACGGCGGCGGATGATAGCCGGTTTCGGATGCGAATGCGAGCGGCGGGAAGGGCCCGCGCGGAGTGGCCGGCGCCGGAAAGGGGGCGGCGGAAAAGCAATTCCCACGCCACCGGCCTTGACAGGCGCCGTCCGATGGTGTATCATCCGTCCTGTAAGTGCCGACCCCGTAAGGGGTTACGCCTTGCGCTCCGGGACCTCTGGCGGGTCGTGCCGATCGTGCGGTGCCCGGGCGCTCTCGAATCCGCCACGCTCATTCGATCCATCGCGAGCAAGGAGTCAGGCGAACGTGGAACTGAATGCCGGTCAGAAGGTGGTGTACCCCAACCACGGAGTGGGGCTGGTGGAGAAGATCGAGCCGTCGAGCATCGACGGCACGGAGCAGACCTTCTACCACCTCCGTCTGCTCTCCAACAACTCGAAGGTGATGGTGCCGGAGGAGAACCTCGAGCTCGTCGGGCTGCGCCCGCTGTGCGACGTCGACGAGATCGAAGCCCTGTTCGAGATCCTCGAGGACGGCAACATCGACACCTACAAGGACTGGAAGGGCCGCTACAAGCAGAACCTCGACAAGATGAAGACCGGCCGGCTGACGGCGGTCGCCGAGGTGCTGAAGAACCTCCGCCTGGTCAGCCAGCGCAAGAGCCTGTCCTTCCGCGAGAAGAAGATGTACGAGCGGGCGAAGTACTTCATCGTCAGCGAGGTGGCCCACGTCCGCGGCATCACCGAGCGGAAGAGCGAGCAGCTCGTCGAGGAGGCGCTGACCTCCAGCCTCGAGAAGCGGAAGCGCGCGAAGGCGAGCTGACCGCGCGCCTCGGCGCCGCGCCGCTCGAAGGGCCGTCCCCTGGCGAGGGGGCGGCCCTTCGGCGTTTCGGGACGCGATCGGCGGTCGCCGGAGGCGGGCTGTAGAATGCCGGCGGGACGGTCGGATCCGCCGCGCCGTTCCGCTTCCGCGAGCCCGCCGATGCTCCCCGCCCTCCGCCTCCGCTCCGCCCTCGCCGCCGCCCTGGCGCTCGCGGCGGCGCTGCCGTACGCCGCGCCGGCGGCCGCCCAGGGCGCCGCCGAGGTCGCCACCCGGCGCCTCCTCGACCTCGAGCGGCGCCTCCTCGCCGAGGACCTGGGCGAGCTCCAGGCCGCCCGCGCCGC
>DATABP010000790.1:0-1880 GCA_036259515.1 Thermoanaerobaculia bacterium
TCCACACCGCCTTGGCGAGCTGCGCCAGCCGCGACGCGTCGAGCGCGGCGTAGGCGGCGGCGCCGAGCCACGACGCGCGGCGGCGGAACCCGGGCTCCTCGCGGAAGGAGTCGTCGAGCTCGAGCGAGCCGTCCGGCAGCAGCCGGAAGTACGGCCGCCCGGGGTCGAGCTCCAGCTCCTCCAGGTTGTTGCGCACGTCGTTGCCGGTGTAGACGGCGAGGAGCGCCAGGTCCGGCCGGAACGGCGCCGCGGCGTGGCGCAGGGTGAGGAGCGCCTGCGCCGTGCCGTAGCCCGAGACCCCGAAGTTGAGCACCTCGACGCGCCGGCCGGCGCCCGGCGGCACCCCGCCGAGCGGCGCCGGGCAGGCGGCGAGCCGGCGCTCCAGCACCTCGCCGAAGGTGTCCTCGAAGTCGACCTGGAGCGCCTCGGCCTGCGAGTCGCCGAGGAGCGCGACGCGGAAGGTGCCGGCCGGCTTGGCGAGCCGCGGCTCCTCGCCGCGGAAGCCGTAGCGGTTGACCTCCACCCGGCCGCGCCCCTCGTCGGCGTAGAGGCCGCTCGCGCCGGGCGCCAGCGCCCAGCCGCGGTCCGGATCGGGGCGGTAGAAGTGCGGCTTCGACCAGCCGGCGAGCCGCAGGCCCGCCTCCGCCGCCGCGAGCGCGAGGAGCGCGCCGGCGGCGGCGGCGAGCAGCCGGCGCGGCAGCCGTCTCTTCAGCGGCGGCCGCCTAGAAGAGCGTGTAGATGAACGGCGCGCTGGCCTGGCTGGTCACCACCAGCAGGATCACCAGCCCGAGCACCAGGACGAAGGGCACCAGCCAGTATGCCTTGTACTCGCGGGCGAACTGGAAGACCTCGCGGAGCAGCGAGCCGACGTAACCGATCTTGCGCATGGGAACGGACCTCTCGGGGAAAGCTCTTGGTGCGACGAACGCTGGATGATAGCCGCCGGGCGGGGCGGCCGTCCAGCGGCGTTCTCACACCCGGCGCAGGCGCGAGACGCGGACGCGGAGCTCGTCCTCGGAGAGACCGAGCAGCCCGGCGCCGGCGAAGAGCGGGGCGTGGTCGACCGGGTAGAGGTTCCCGCGGGCGGGGTTGGCGAGGCCGGCGAGGTTGCGCGGCGCGATCGCCCGGCGCACCCAGGTGGCGAGCTGGGCGGCCGGCGGCGGGCCGCCGGGGACGGTGACCAGGGCGTGCCCGTCGGCGACGAAGCCGGCGACCACCGGGTCGTCCGCGCCGAGGAAGCCCGACCAGGCGTGGTCGCCGGGGAGGAGCCGCTCGGCCGCCTCGCAGAAGCTGGCGGCGGCGAAGTAGAGGTGGCTCCAGGCGGCGAAGGCGGGGAAGTCGTGCATCGTCGCCCACGCGCCCTCGACCAGCCTGCCGACGTGGTCCGCCTCGCGGGCGAGGAGGCCGGCGTAGCGGGCGAGCCGGCCGGGCGGCGGCGGCCCGGCGGCGAGGAGGTCCAGGGCGCGCTCGACGGCGGCCAGCGTCCAGGCGATGCCGGTCGAGAAGAGCGGGTCGTGGAAGGCGAAGACGTGCGGCAGCGCCAGCCAGCGGCGGCCGGCGGCGGATTCGAGGCGATGGGCGAGACGGGAGCGCCAGGCGATCGGGCGCACGGGCCGGGCGGCGGCGAGCTGGGCGGCGAGCGTCGGGTAGCGGGCGAGGAGGGCGGCGAAGGCGTCGGCGGGATCGGGGTGGCGGGCGGCGAGGGCGCCGGCGGCGGCGCGGCGGAGCACGAAGCCGACGCTGGCCAGCGCGCCGCCGGGCGGCTCCTCGGCGGCCTCCTCCGGGGCGAAGCGCAGCACGTAGCACCAGCCCTCGTCGAGCAGGTGGTGGACGGCGGCCGCGTCGTCCGGGTAGGGGCCGGGCGCGAGGCGGGCGCCGGC
>DATABP010000791.1:0-1835 GCA_036259515.1 Thermoanaerobaculia bacterium
GATGACGATCCTCGGCACCATCCAGTACATGGCCGACCGCGGCCTGTGGGTGCTCGGCGTGGTGCTGCTGGTCGCCGGCGTGGCGGTGCCGGCGGTGGTGCTCGCCGGCTCGGGGTGGCTGCTCCTGCGGGTGCGCTACCCGAGCCGCGCCGGGCTGGTGGCGCGCACGCGGCTCTACCGCCTCCTCCGCGCGCTGGTGCGCTGGCCGATGGTCATCCCGTTCATCGCCGCCACCGCGGCGCCGATCGTCGACTTCCCGCACATCGACGACATCGTCGCCGGCCCCGGCGCGACGCCCTTCTTCCTCTTCGTGACGCTCCTGGTCGTCACCGTGCGGCTGTTCGCGCCGCGGCTGATGTGGCAGGCGGCCGGGGAGGTGGGATGAGCGAGCGCCGACCGCCGCCGCGCGGGCCCGCCGCCGAGGAGACGCCGGAGGCGCGCGTCCACCCGATCGAGTGGTCGCCGTGGATCTGGCTGCTGCCGGCGCTGGCGATCCTCGCCGTCGGCTGGTTCGTCGTCCGCTACGCGGTGTTCGGCGGCGGCGAGGTCACCGTCCGCTTCGTCGAGGCGCGCGGCCTCGACCGCTACAGCCCGGTGCGCTACCGCGGCGCCAAGGTGGGCACGGTGCAGGAGATCAACATCGACGAGGACCTCGCGCAGGTGGTGGTGCGCATCTCGATGGACGCCGGGATGCGCGACGCGCTGCGCGAGGGCACCAGCTTCTGGATCGTCGAGCCGGACCTCTCGGGCGGGCTCGGCAGCCTGCTGACCGGCACCTACATCGGCATCGCGCCGGGGCCGGGCGAGCCCACCCGCGTCTTCCAGGGGCGCGAGCACCCGCCGATCCTCGCCGCCCCGGAGCCGGGCAAGATCTTCCTGCTCGAGGCCTCCGGGCTGGGGACGGCGACGATCGGCTCGCCGGTCGAGTTCCGCGGCATGCGGGTGGGCCGCGTGCTGGGCGGGGAGTACGACCACCGCCGCGGCGTCACCACGATGAACGTCTTCGTGCTCGAGCCCTTCGCCGTCTACGTGCGCGAGACGACCCGCTTCTGGCGCGCCGGCGGCTTCGAGCTGGGGCTCGAGGGGGGCAAGCTGTCGCTGGGCGACCTCTCCCTCGGCTCGCTCCTGACGTCCGCCTTCTCGTTCTACACCCCCGAGGTGCTCGCCGGCGAGCTGGTGCCGGAGGGCACCCGCTTCGAGCTGTTCGAGACCGAGGCGGCGGCGGTCGCCGACTCCGGCGGTCCGAACCTGCCCTACCGCGTCTCCTTCCCCGGCCCGGTCGGCGGCCTCGCCGCCGGCACGCCGGTGACCCTGCGCGGCGTGCAGGTGGGCCGGGTGCGCGAGGTGCGGCTGCGCTACGTCCCCGAGACGGGGACGCTGGAGACGCCGGTGATCCTGGTCGTCGATCCGCGCAAGCTGGAGATCCCGGTGCCGGCGGGGACCACCCGCGCCGAGCTGCGCGCCACCCTCGACGCCGCGATGGCGCGGCTGGTCGACGGCGGGCTCCGCGCGACGCTCCAGACCAGCCTGATCCTCCCCGGCGCCTCGGCGGTGTCGCTGGAGCGGGTGGGGGCGCCGGGGACGGCGCGGCTCGACCTCGCCAGCGACCCGCCGGAGATCCCCGCCGCCGGCGGCGGCGACGGCCTCGCCGGGGCGCTCGCCGCCATCGAGCGGGTGGCGGCGACGATCGAGGACCTGCCGCTCCGCGAGATCGCCGGCGACCTGCGGAGCGCGGCGCTGCGGGTCGACGCCTTGGTCCACGACCCGCGCCTCGACCGCAGCCTCGGCCGCCTCGACGCCGCGATGGCCGACGTCGAGGCCGCCGCCGAGACGGC
>DATABP010000792.1:0-7060 GCA_036259515.1 Thermoanaerobaculia bacterium
CCCGCGCTGGCGCTAGGACGCGGCGGTCGCGCCCTGGGCCGGCGCGAGCGCGGCCGCGAAGCGACGCACGACCTCGCCCGCCGGCTCGACGCGCTCGATGCCGGCGACGCTCTTGCCGGCCTGCCAGTAGTCCTTGCCGCCGCTCTCGTCGAGCGAGGCGTGCTTGAGCTGCCACAGCGACTTCAGCGCGTAGATCGTCCGCATCCAGTGCTTGCGGCGGCGGCCGCGCAGCATCCAGCGGGCGAGCGGCCCGGCCTTGGTGCCCAGCCGCTCGATGTACGGCGTGCGGATCACCGACACCGGCACGCCGGTGATCCGCTCGGTGAGCACCACGTCGTCCTCGCGGGCGGCGAGGATCGCCCGCTTGTAGGGCTCGGCGGCGCGGCACTCGGCGGTGACGATGAAGCGGGTGCCGGCCTGGACGCCGGCGTAGCCGATCGCCAGCGCGTCGGCGAAGTCCTCGGGCGTGCCCACGCCGCCGGCGCAGATCAGCGGCAGGCCGAGGTCGGCGAGCTCGGCGTAGAGGGCCTCGGTGCTCTTCGGCCCGGCGTGGCCGCCGGCGCGGTCGTTGACGGCGATCAGCCCGTCGACGCCGGCCGCGGCGCCCTTGTCCGCCCAGCGCCGCTCGGTGACGTCGTGGTAGACGACGCCGCCGACCGGCCGCACCCGCTCGACCACCCAGCGCGGGTTGCCGAGCGAGGTGACGAAGAAGCGCACCCCCTCCTCGAGCGCGACCTCGATCCACGCCTCCATCCGCTTGCGGTACGCCTTCGACGACTGCTCGATCAGCGCGTTCATGCCGATCGGCTTCGCGGTGAGCCGGCGGATCAGGCGCAGCCCCTCGCGGAAGTCGTGGCCGTAGACGTAGGTCAAGGACACCGGCTGGACGACGCCGAGGGCGCCGGCCTCCGAGGCGGCGGCGACCAGCTCCGGGTTCGAGCAGGGGTACATCGCGCCGCAGAGGAGCGGCACCTCGACCCCGGCGTGGGCGGTGAAGGCGGTGGCGGGCGGGCTCATCGGCGGCATCCTAGCGAACGCCGCGCGGGCGCTCCCGCCGCGCAAGAGTCCCGCTCAGTGCGTCGGCATCCAGCTCCCCGGCATCACCGGCGGCCGCACCCGCAGCACCCGGACGCCGACCGAGGGCCAGCTTCCGCCGAGCTCCTGGGAGACGTCGATGCCGCTGGTCGAGAAGTCGATCCCCGTCGGCTCGTGCATCGGCTTGATCAGCACTCCCTCCTGGGTGACGTTCAGGTGGGTGCGGCGGGCGGTCAGCTCGAGGTGGCCGCGCTTGTCGTGCGACAGTCGGGGGACGAACTCGTAGATCGCGTCCTCGCGCACCAGCCGCACCGTCTCGCCCTCGCCCACGTCGACCCGTTCGGTGCCGTCGGGGAAGGAGATGCGCAGCGTGTAGATGCGCTCGACGTCGCGACCGCCGTCGCGGCCGCCGTTCTCCTCGGCGCCGCCCTCGCCGGCCGGCGCGCTGGCGCAGGCGGCGGCGAGGGCGAGCAGGCAGGCGGCGGCGAGGCCGGCGGCGGGGCGGACGGGCGGTCGGGTCATCGGGCGTTCCTCCGCGAATAACGGCTCGGATGAGGGTTTGCGAAAGCGTGCGCGATGTTACCGGCGGGGGCGCGGCCGGGCAAGCGGTTTCGCTTGCGACCCCCCGGACCGTGCGTTAGGATCGCGGAAAGTCCTTTCCACTTCGATGCGGGAGGTGATGAGATGGCGAGCGGCAATCTCGATCGGCTGGTCGAGGCGCGGGTGGTGACCTCGGCCGACGCGCTGAGCGGCGCGGAACGGACGGTGATCGAAGGACTGAGCGAAGAGGAGGTTTCGACGTTGATCGGCATCCGCCAGAAGCTGTCCGACGCGGTGGTCTCGCCGGCGGCGAGCCTGGCCGACGAGGACCCCGAGCTGGACCTCAAGCCCAACGTCGTCCTCTGACGCCATCGATGAGCCCCCTCCCGCACAGCCAGATCCTGCGCGGCAAGATCCGTCTCGTCGAGCCGCGCCTGGCGGCGGTGGCGCGGCGCTTCTGGACGCACCCGCGGGTGGGCGAGCTCGTCCCCGAGTTCCTCTTCCTGGTGCACTCGATGATCCGCGCCAGCGTGCCGATGCTGGAGGCCGCGGCGGCGGCGGCGCGGCGGCTGCCGCCGGGCGACCCGGTCGCCGCCCCGCTCGCCGACTACTTCGAGAAGCACGCGCGCGAGGAGCTGCACCACGACGAGTGGCTGCTCGCGGACCTCGCGGCGCTCGGCCGCTCCCGGGAGGAGCTGCTCGCTCGCATGCCGTCGCCGACCGTCGCCGCGGGGGTCGGCGCCCACTACTACTGGATCCACCACGTCCACCCGGCGGCCTTCCTCGCCTACCTCGCGGTGCTCGAGGGCAACCCGCCGGAGGTCGATCAGCTCGAGGACATCCGCCGCCGCGCCGGGCTGCCGCCCGAGGCGTTCCGCACGCTGGTCAAGCACGCCCACCTCGACCCGCACCACCGCGACGACCTCGACGACACGCTCGACGCGCTGGCGCTCACCCCGTCGCTCCACGCGCTCCTCGGCGTCGCCGCCTTCCACACCGTCGAGCGCGTCGCCGACGCGATGGAAGAGATCCTCGACCGCTTCGAGGGCTGAAGGTCCGCGCTTGAGCCTGTCCGGTAGCGAGGAGCTCCATCGGCCGTTGGCCGGAGGAGTGCCCGGCGAGCTGTCGCAGTACCGCATCCTGGGGAGGATCGGCGGCGGCGGCATGGGGGTGGTCTACAAGGCGCTCGACACCCGGCTCGAGCGGCCGGTGGCGCTCAAGTTCCTGTCGCGGCGGCTGGTCGGCGAGGAGCGCGCCAAGCAGCGCTTCCTCCACGAGGCGCGCGCCGCCTCGGCGATCGACCACCCCAACATCTGCACCATCTACGACGTCGAGGAGACCGCCGACGGCGAGCTGGTGCTGGTGATGGCGTTCTACGAGGGACAGACCGTCGGCGAGCGCATCAAGGCGCGCGGCGCGCTGCCGCCCGACGAGGCGATCGACCTCGCGCGTCAGCTCCTCAACGGCCTCGCCCGCGCCCACGAGGCGGGGATCGTCCACCGCGACGTCAAGCCGGGCAACCTGATGGTCACCCGCTTCGGCGAGCTCAAGATCCTCGACTTCGGGCTCGCCAAGCTGGCCGGCGCGCTCGACCTGACGCAGCCGGGGATGGTCCACGGCACCGCCGCCTACATGGCGCCCGAGCAGGCGCAGGGCCACGCGGCCGACCACCGCGCCGACGTCTGGGCGGCCGGCGTGGTGCTCTACGAGATGCTCTCCGGCCGCTGCCCGTTCACCGGCGACAACCCGGTGGCGGTGCTCTACTCGGTGGTCCACCACGAGCCGCCGCCGCTCGCCGAGCAGCGCGACGACCTGCCGTCGACGCTCGACGAGGTGCTGCGCGGCGCGCTCCAGAAGCGGCCGGAGCAGCGCTACCAGACGGCGCGCGAGCTGCTCGCCGACCTCGAGGGGCCGCCGCCGTCCTTCTCGTCGCCGCCGACCCTCGCCTTCCCGTCGCCCGGCAAGCCCTCGCCGGTCCGCTCCATCCTGGTGCTGCCGTTCTCCAGCGTGCCGCCGGACTCGGAGCTCGGCCACTTCTCGGACGGGCTGACCGACGAGGTGATCACCGACCTGTCGGCGATCGACGCGCTGCGGGTGATCTCGCGCACCTCCGCGATGCAGCTCAAGGGGACGAGCAAGGACATCCGCACCATCGGCCGCGAGCTGGCCGTGCAGTACGTGCTCGAGGGCGTGGTGCGCATCCGCGGCGACTCGTTGCGGCTGACCGCCAAGCTGATCGACGCCGGCCGCGACGTCAACCTGTGGGCGGAGAAGTTCACCGGCCGGCTCGACGACGTGCTGGAGATCCAGGAGGAGCTGTCGCGGCGGATCGTCTCGGCGCTCAAGATCCGGCTCACCCCGGGCGAGGAGCGGCGGCTGTCGCAGCGCCCGATCGGCGACGCCCGCGCCTTCGAGTGCTACCTGCGGGCGAAGCGCGAGATCTTCCTCTACTCGAGCGAGGCCCTCGACCGCGCGCTGCGCTATCTCGACGAGGCGGAGAGGATCGTCGGCGAGAACGTGCTGCTGCTGTCGGCCCGCGGCTACGCCTACTGGCAGGCGCTCAACTCCAGCCTGGCCAGCGGCGACGGCCTGCTCGACCGCGCCCACGGCTGCGCCGACCGCATCCTGGCGCTGGAGCCCGACTCGGCGCACGGCCATCGCCTGCGCGGCCTCCTGTCGATCGTCGACGGCGACCTCCAGCAGTCGATCCGCCACCTCAAGCTGGCGCTGGCCAAGGACCCCAACGACAGCGACAGCCTGGCCGGCCTGCTCGCCGTCTACGCCTTCGTCGGCCGCGCCGCGGCGGCGGTGCCGGTGATCGACAAGCTCCAGCGCATCGACCCCCTGACCCCGCTCTACCAGGCGCTGCCCGGCCAGTTGTGGATGATGAACGGCGACCCGGTGCGCGCGCTCGGCGCGCTGTCGAAGGCGCACGCGATGGAGCCGGAGAACCCGGCGATCCGCTTCGTCTACGCCTGGGCGCTCGCCGCCGCCGGCCGCCGCGACGCCGCCGCCGAGCTCCTCGCGCCGCTTCCCGGAACCGCGGCGGCGGGGGTGTTCGGCCCGCTCGCCGCCGGCCTCGCCGCGGCGCTCGCCGGCGACCGCGACGGCGTCGTCGCCGCCCTCGACGACGAGGTGCAGGCGGCGATTCGCCGCGACCTCCAGTACGCCTGGATCGGCGCCGGCTGCTTCGCCGCCGTCGGCGAGCGGGAGACGGCGCTGTCGCTGCTCGCGGCGGCCGTCGAGCGCGGCTTCCTCAACTTCCCGCTCCTCGCCCAGTTCGATCCCTTCCTGGAGCCCCTGCGCGGCGACGAGCGTTTCGAGGCGCTGGTCGGCGGGGTCGAGGGGCGCTGGAAGGCGCTCGAGTTCTAACCGTCCACCGACGGGGCGCGGAAGCGCGCGAGGCCGGCCGCCACCTCCTCGGGGATCGCCGTCGGCTCGATCCGCCGCGGGTCCTCGATCCAGCAGCAGGCCACCGACCAGCGGCCGCGGGCAATCCGCGTCTCACCGCGGAGCACGAGCCCCTCGTAGCTCACCGAGCGGCTGCCCAGGCGGGTGACGGCGAGGCGGATCTCCAGATCGTCGCCGAAGAAGGCGGGGGAGAGGTAGCGGCAGGTCGCCTCCACCCGCGGCCAGCCGAGCACCCGGCCGCCCTCGGCGCCCAGCACCTCGGCGCCGATCGAGCGCAGCAGCTCGTGCTCGGCGGTCTCCAGGAAGACGAAGAAGCGGGCGAAGTGGCAGAGGCCGGCGAGGTCGGTGTCGGCGAACTCGACCCGGCGGCGGGTGACGAAGGGCTGGGGCACCGGCGGCGAGAGCGGCGCGCGGAATCGCCTAGCCGCGCAGCGCGTGCCAGGCGAGAGCCGGCAGGGCGAGCGGCGAGCGCGTGCCCTCCCAGGCGGTCAGCGCGCGGTTGACGCCGTCGGCGGTGCGGTGGCTCAGGAACCAGGGCGGCTTCGGCCGGGCGCGGAAGGGGGCCCGCAGCACGCTCTTCTGCGGCCGGTCGAAGAGGTAGGGGTTGTGCACCCAGCCGGCGCCGGACTGGATCTCCTCCGCCGGGTTGCCGGGGAAGGAGCCCCAGGGCGTCGCCGCCGTCGCGTAGGCCACCGCCGCCCAGTGGTTGATCGCCACCGTGCCGTAGCGGAGCTCGGCGACGGCGCGGTCGAGGGCGTCGGCGGTCGCCGGGTCGCGCAGCGAGTCGGGGTGGACGAGGAGCGTGACGTTGAGCGTCCCCCACAGCCGCTCGTTGCAGAAGCGGACGGCGCGCTCGACGAAGCGCGCCGCCGAGGGCGCCTCGAGCGCGGTCTCGGCGAACACCGAGCAGAACGCCTCCTCCCGGAACAGCCCCTCGTCCGCCGCCTCGGGGTCGAGATCGGAGACCAGAACCCAGGGGAGGTGGCCGTCGGCCGGCCGACCGAAGCGCTCGGCCTCGGGGTGGCCGGCGAGGACGGCGCCGCAGCGGTCGGCGGCGCCGGGGTACCAGGCCGGCCGTGTGGGCGCCGCGGCGAGCCGGCGGCGGAGGGCGGCGAGGAAGTCCTCGCGCCGGCCCCAGCCGCGGTGGGTGACGATCACCCGCGCCGCGTTGCAGTTGAAACCGGCGTTGTTGGTCAGCATCGAGGCGACGTTCTCGGCCTGGTAGGCGAGGTCGCCGGGGCCCCACGGCCCGGGCACCACGACCACCGGCGAGACGTTCCCCAGCTCGGCGGTGACCGGCTTGGCGAGGGCCCGCCGCCCCGCCGCGCGGTTCGCCCGCCCCTCCGCGCCGGCGCCGAAGACGATCGCCTCGTAGGTGCGGTCCGAGCCGGTGAGGTGGACCTCGTCGACCTCGGGATGGGCGGCCAGGTAGGCGCCCACCTCGCCGCCGCCGGAGACGACGCGCAGGAACCCGCGCTCGACGAAGGCCCCGAAGGCCTCCTCGAACGCCGCGGTCAATGGCTCCTGCAGCGGGTGGACCTTGTAGAGCACCAGGTGCTTGTCGGCGAACAGGCGGTGGAGCGCGTCCATCGGCCCGATCGAGGTGACGTTGCCGCCGCCCAGGACCAGCGCGATGCGCCCCGGCGCGGCGGCCGAGCCGGCCTCGCGGTAGGCGGCGGCCTGATGGCGCGCGAGGTCGTGGCGGCCGACCCCGGGCTCCATCCACACCTCGGCGGTGACGCCGGGGAAGAGCAGGCGGTCGGCGGCGTCGCGCGGGAAGACGCGGGCGACCACCTGGCCGTCGTCGCGCGTCGTCACCGGTCCGGGGACCTCCGGCGGGCGGCCGGCGGCGAGGTCGGCGAGCGCCGCCTCGAGCAGGCGGACGTTGCGCAGCACCGGGTAGGGGCCGGCGACCCACTCCTCGCCGAGGAAGGGCCCGGGAGCCTCGTCGAGGAGTGGGTCGCCGGCCCTTCCTCGGCGAGGAGTGGGTCGCCGGCCCGTACCCGGTGCTGCGCAACGTCCGCCTGCTCGAGGCGGCGCTCGCCGACCTCGCCGCCGGCCGCCCGCCGGAGGT
>DATABP010000793.1:0-4391 GCA_036259515.1 Thermoanaerobaculia bacterium
GCTCGCGCCGCCGGGGCAGGCGGCCGGCGAGGAGGTCGAGCGTGGCGGCGACGACGGCGGCGAGCGGCGCCGGATCGGCGGCGGCGCGGCCGGCGAGCGCGAAGGCGGTGCCGTGGTCGACCGAGGTGCGCAGGTAGGGGAGGCCCAGCGTCCAGTTCGTGGCGGTGCCGAAGGCGGCGGTCTTCACCGCGATCAGCCCCTGGTCGTGGTAGAGGGCGAGCACCCAGTCGAACTCGCCGCGGCGGGCGCGGGCGAAGAGCGAGTCCGGCGACTCCGGGCCGTGGACGTCGAGGCCGCGCGCGCGGGCGGCGGCCACCGCCGGGACGACGACGTCGCCGTCCTCGGCGCCGAGGAGCCCGCCCTCGCCGGCGTGCGGGTTGAGGCCGGCGACGGCGATCCGCCCGCCGGCCGACGCGGCGAGCCGATCGAGCGCCTCGCCGATCGCCTCCGCCGTCACCGCGTCGAGCGCGCGGCGGAGCGGCAGATGGGTCGACAGGAGCGCCACCTGGAGGTCCGGCGCCAGGAACGCCATCAGGTAGTCGCGCCCGTAGCGCTCCAGCCCCGCCGCCTCCGCGAGGTACTCGGTGTGCCCGGCGAACCCCGGCCGCACGTGCCGGGCGATCGACTCCTTCGACAGCGGCGCGGTGACCAGCGCGTCGGCCGCGCCGGAGGCGACGAGGTCGCGCCCGGCGTCGAGCGCCGCCAGCGCCCCGGCGGCGTCGGCCGCCCCGGAGGCGCCGAGCCGCACCGCCCGCCGCTCGCCGACCGGATCGAGCACCGGCAGCCGGTCGCGGGCGAGCACCGCGGCGACCTCCGCCCGCGAGGGCGCCGCCGCCAGCACCTCGATCCGATCCCACTCGAGCCCGGGCAGCGACGGCCGCAGCGCCCCGAGCGCCGCCGCCTCGGCGACGAAGAGCGGCAGGTGGTCGAGGCTCGCTCGCGCAGGTCCCAAGAGGACCCGCGCCACCACCTCCGGCCCGATGCCGGCCGGATCTCCCTGGGTGAAGACGAGGAGGGGTGGGTTGGGGGTCAATCCTCGGCCGCGGCGCCGTCGCTCTCCGGCGAGGACTCGCCGGCGGCGTGGAGGGGAGCGCGGCGGCGGGTGCCGCGGGCGCGGCGCAGCTCCTCCTCCTTGAACATGTAGCGGATGTTGTGCTTGGGGACCAGCAGGTTGGGCTCGCCCTGGCGGTTGAGCTTGATCGAGCCCTTGTCGTACCACTCGATCCAGCCGCGCAGCTCCTCGCCGTCGAGCAGCACCACCACCATCGGCGTCTTCGCCGCCATCTGCTTGAGGTAGTAGAACTCCTCGGCGTTGGTCTGCTCCGGCGGCGTCTGCTTGCGGCGCAGCGAGCGCGACGAGTCCTTCTTGAGCTCGTTCATGTCGGGTCGGATCAGCTTTCGCGTCGGCATCGTAAGGTCAGGCCCCCGCCGCGGCCGGGGCGGGCTTCCTCGTCTTTCGGTACTGGTCGTCCTCGTAGGCCAGGCAGCAGAGCAGGCGGCCGCACTGGCCGGAGATCTTCGAGGGGTTGAGCGACAGCCCCTGCCGCTTGGCCATCTGGATGGAGATCGGGCGGAAATCGGTGAGCCAGGTCGAGCAGCAGAGCGTGCGGCCGCAGACGCCGACGCCGCCCAGGAGCGCCGCCTCGTCGCGGGCACCGACCTGCACCATCTTCACCCGCACCGAGAAGCGGCGCGACAGGTCCCGCACCAGCTGGCGGAAGTCGATGCGCGCGTCGGCGGTGAAGTAGAAGGTGGCCCGCTTGCCGCCGAGCTGGAAGTCGACGCGCGAGACCTTCATCTCCAGCCCCAGCTCGCGCGCCCGCTCCTGACAGTACCGCTTCGCCGCCCACTCCTGGGCGATCTGCTGGCGGTGCGCCTCCTGGTCGCTGTCGTCGGCGACACGCAGGATCGGCTTGGCGCCGGCCTTCTGGCACGGCTTGAACACCGGCATCGGCGAGCGCTCGACGGTGCCCAGCGCCGGAGCGCCGTCGAGCTCGACGATCACCTTCTCGTCCTTGGCGAGCAGCCGCCCGCCGGTGGCGCACAAGGTCAGGTTGGTCTCCTCGCGGAAGCGGACGCCCACGTAGGTGTCCTCGACGGCGGTCGACATGCCTCGGTAGCTACAGCCCTGGCAACCCATCGCTGAAAAGTCTTTCCCGGCCCGGTTCCTTTGAGCCGATCGTGAGGATGCACGTCCGATACCACGCGCGGCGGCCGCACCGCGCGCGCTCCACACCTCGGACCGCCGGAGATCCTTGCCGGAAGCCTATCAGGCGACGTCGGGCGGCGTCGGAAGGGCGCCCGGGCGTCGGCGGCTCAGTCGCCGCCGTCGTGGCGGCCGACGCGGGCGGCCAGCCCCTCGAGCACGCGGCGACCCACGTCGTGGCGCAGCACCTTCGACGGCCAGTGGATCTCGGCCGCGGCGGCGTACGCGCGGCGCAGCGCCTCGGCGAGGTGGGGGCCGGTGGCGCAGACGTCGAGCACCCGGCCGCCGGTGGCGACCAGCCGCTCGCCGTGGTCGCCGGTGCCGGCGTGGAAGACCTCGACGCCGGGCAGCGCCGCCGCGCGCTCGAGGCCGGAGATCGTCTCGCCGCGCGCCGGGTTCCCGGGGTACCCCTTCGAGGCGAGCACGATGCAGGCGGACGCCGCCTTCTTGAAGCGCAGCCGCCGCGTGTCGAAGCCGCCGCGGGCGCCGGCGGCGAGCACCGGCAGCAGGTCGTCCTCCACCCGCAGCAGGAGCGCCTGCGCCTCGGGATCGCCGAAGCGGGCGTTGAACTCCAGCACCCGCGGGCCGTCGGCGGTCATCATCAGCCCGGCGTAGAGGACGCCGACCAGCCGCCGGCCCTCGGCGGCGAGGCCGGCGACGGCGGG
Source organism: Thermoanaerobaculia bacterium (assembly GCA_036259515.1). GTDB lineage: Bacteria > Acidobacteriota > Thermoanaerobaculia > Multivoradales > JBCCEF01 > DATABP01. The sequence continues at coordinate 2,872 of DATABP010000793.1, forward strand.
CAGCATCACCCGCTCCATGATGTCGGCGCACTGCTCGGAGGTCAGCGTGTGGGAGGGGCTGTGCGCGCCCATGCCGCCGGTGTTCGGGCCGGTGTCGCCGTCGCCCAGCCGCTTGTAGTCCTTGCTGGTGGCGAAGGGGAGGAGGCGCTCGCCGTCCGAGAGCGCGATGAACGACACCTCCTCGCCGACCAGGAAGGGCTCGACGACCACCCGGTCGGCGGCGGTGCCGAAGCGGCGCTCGGCGTAGAGCATGGCGATCGCCTCGTCGAGCTCGGCCTGGTCGTGGACGATCAGCACCCCCTTCCCGGCGGCGAGGCCCTCGGCCTTGAGCACCGCCGGGAGCCGGATCTCCGCCGCCGCGCGCCGCGCCTCGGCCTCGTCGTGGGCGACGCGGAAGGGCGCCGTCGGGATGCCGTGCCGCTCCATGAACTGCTTGGCGAACACCTTCGAGCTCTCGATCTCCGCCGCCTGCCGGGAGGCGCCGAACACCGGCAGGCCGCGGCGCGCCAGCTCGTCGGCGAGGCCGAGCGCGAGCGGCAGCTCGGGGCCGATCACCGTCAGGTCGATCTTGAGGTCGGCGGCGAAGTCGGCGAGGCGGTGGATCTCGTCCGGCGCCATCGGCACCAGGTCGGCGATCTCGCCGATCCCCGGGTTGCCCGGCGCGCAGTACAGCTCGCGCAGGAGCGGGCTCTGGCGCAGCTTCCAGCACAGCGCGTGCTCGCGCCCGCCGCCGCCGACCACCAGCACCTTCATCGGCCACTCCTCACGCGGCGGCCTCCTCCGCGGCGAGCGCGGTGACCGCCATCACGTCGACCACGTCCTCGGCGGAGCAGCCGCGGGAGAGGTCGTTGACCGGCCGCGCCAGCCCCTGGAGGAGCGGCCCGACCGCCCTCGCCCCGGCCAGCCGCTCGGTCAGCTTGTAGGCGATGTTGCCGGCGTCGAGGTCGGGGAAGACGAGCACGTTGGCGCGCCCGGCGAGCGCGCTGCCCGGCGCCTTGACCGCCGCCACCTCGGGCACCAGCGCGGCGTCGCCCTGGAGCTCGCCGTCGAAGGCGAAGCCGACGCCGCGGCGGCGCAGCTCGTCGGCGGCGGCGCGCACCTTGTCGACCCGCGGGTGGCGGGCGCTGCCGTGGGTCGAGAACGACAGGAGCGCCACCCGCGGCTCCTCGCCGAGCAGCACCCGGCAGCTCTCCGCCGCCGCCTCGGCGACGTCGGCGAGCTCGCGCGGCCCGGGATCGGGCACCACGCCGCAGTCGCTGTAGATCAGCGCGCGCCCGCCGGGCAGCACCATCAGGAAGCAGGACGAGACGACCGCCAGCCCCGGACGCGGCCCGATCGCCCGCAGGGCGGCCCGCAGCGTGTCGGCCGTCGTCGCCACGGCGCCCATCACCGCCCCGTCGGCGCGCCCGGCCGCCACCAGGAGCGCCGCGTAGTGGAGCGGCTCACGGGCCAGCGCCGCGAGCGCCGCCGGCTCCGGCGCCCGCTCGCCCAGCCGCTCGCCCAGCCGCCGCGCCAGCTCG
>DATABP010000794.1:0-2109 GCA_036259515.1 Thermoanaerobaculia bacterium
GCGGCTGCGGCTCGCGCCGCGCTGGCCGGTGCCGGAGGGGTTCTTCGCGGGATGCCGCTTGCGCGTCCTGGGAGCCGAGGGGGCCGGCGTCGAAGTCGCCGCCTACGACGCCGCCACCGGCGAGGTCCGCCTCGCCGGGCCGCTCCCGTCGCCGGCGCCTGCCGGCGCCCGCGTCGAGAGCGCCTCGCCCGAAGAGGCGCCGGTGCTCGCCGCGCGGCTGGTCACCGGCACGCCGGCCGGCGCGCCGCTGCCGCCGGTCGCCATGCGGCTGGCGACCACCCGCGGCACCAACGCGCTCCTCGAGCGGCGCGGCGCCGCCGTGGCGCTGTTCGTCACCCGCGGCTTCGCCGATCTGCTGGAGATCGGCACCCAGCAGCGGCCGGACCTCTTCGCGCTGGCGGTGGAGAAGCCGCGGCCGCTCTACCGGGCGGTCGTCGAGGTCGCAGAGAGGCTGGCGGCTGACGGCTCGGTGCTCGAGCCGCTCTCGGTCGACGGGCTGGCGGAGGAGGCGGCGCGGCTGGTCGCGGACGGCATCGGCTCGGCGGCCGTCTGCCTCCTCCACGCCGACCTCCACCCCGCGCACGAGCGGCGGGTGGCGGCGGCGCTCGGCGCGGCGGGGATGCCACGGGTGGTCGCCTCGCACCGGGTTGCGCCGCGCGTCAAGGTGGTGCCGCGGGCGGAGACCACCGTCGTCGAGGCCTACGTCGCGCCGGTGCTCGACGCCTACTTCGACCGCGTGGCGGCGACGCTCGCCCGCGGCGGCGGCACCCTCCACCTGATGACCAGCGCCGGCGGCCTGGTGCGCCGCGACGAGCTCCTGGCGAAGGACGCGCTGCTCTCCGGTCCCGCCGGCGGCGTGGCCGGGGCCGCCCGCGCGGCGCGGGCGTCGGGGTTCGACCGGGTCGTCGGCTTCGACATGGGCGGCACCTCGACCGACGTCGCCCGCTGGGCCGGCGACTTCGAGTACCAGTTCGAGCACCGGCTGGGCGACGCGCACCTGGTGGCGCCGGCGCTGGCGATCGAGACGGTGGCGGCCGGCGGCGGCTCGATCTGCGGCTTCGACGGGGTGGCGCTGACCGTCGGCCCGGAGAGCGCCGGCGCCCGCCCCGGCCCCGCCTGCTACGGCGCCGGCGGCCCGCTGGCGCTGACCGACGTCGACCTGCTGCTCGGACGCCTCGACCCGACGCGCTTCGGCATCCCGGTGGTGGCGGAGGCCGCGGCGGCGGCGTTCGAGGAGGTCTCGGCGCGGGTGGCGGCGGCAGCGTCGGCGCGGGGCGCGGAGCCGCCGGCCGCCGACGACCTCCTCGCCGGCTTCCTCGCCATCGCCGACGAGCGCATGGCGAACGCCATCCGCACCGTCTCGGTGCGCCGCGGCGTCGACCCCGCCGACCACGCGCTGGTCGCCTTCGGCGGCGCCGGCGGGCAGCACGCGGCGGCGGTCGCCGGCCTCCTCGGCATCGCCACCGTGCTGGTGCCGCCCGACGCCGGCCTCCTCTCCGCCCTCGGCCTCGGCGCCGCGGTGATCGAGCGCTTCGGCGAGCGCCAGGTGCTGGCGCCGCTCGCCGAGGTGGAGGAGCGGGTGCCCGGCTGGCTCGACGAGCTGGGCCGGCGGGCGCTGGCCGCCGTCGCCGCCGAGGGGGTGCCGCCGCGCGAGATCGAGCTCCGCCGCCGGCTGGTCCACCTCCGCTTCGCCGGCCAGGAGTCGACGCTGACCGTCGAGCCCGACGGCGTCACCCCGCTGGCCGACCTCTTCGCCGCCGCCCACCGCCGCCGCTACGGCTACCTGCCCGAAGCGCGGCCGGTCGAGGTCGAGTCGCTGCGGGTGATCGCCTCCTCCCGGCCGGAGCCCCTCGCCGCGCCGGCGCCGCTTCCGCCGCCCGTCGCGGTCATGCCCGCCGGCCGGCGCCGCGCCTGGTTCCCCGGCGGCTGGCGCGAGGCGCCGGTCCACGACCGCGCCGCGCTCCCGGCCGGTGCCGTGTTCGAGAGCCCGGCCTTCGTCGACGAGGCCCACGGCGCCACGGTAGTGCCGCCGGGCTGGCGGGGACGGGTGGACGGGGCCGGCGGGCTGGTGCTGGAGCGGAACGCCGCGCCGCGTCGTGCGGCGCGAGG
>DATABP010000795.1:0-4951 GCA_036259515.1 Thermoanaerobaculia bacterium
CCGGGCCGGAGGGGCGGGGGTCGCTACGGGGCGGTCTCGGCCGCCGGAGGGGCGACGGCGCGGCCGCGGATGCCCGAGTGGTTGGGGTCGTTGAAGCCCTCCCAGGCGACGAAGACGGTGCCGTCGTCGCCCGCCGCGAGACCGATCTGGTGCGCACCCTGCGGCCGGATGTCGGAGACGCGGACCGGCTTGTCGAGCGGGTTGCCCTGGGCGTCGAGCAGCTCGGCGTAGATCCCGATCGCGTACCAGCGGTTCCAGATCGCGAAGGCGTGGAGGTATCCGCCGCCGGGCAGCGCGACGACGTTCGGCGCCAGGTTGGTGGTCTCCCAGAAGTCGCCGATCGCGCGTTCGCCGCCGGCCAGCGCGCCGGCCGGGGTGACGAGCTGGGCGACGGCGTGGGTGCGGCCGCTGCCGACCACGTCCGACCACCAGGAGACGAGGAAGCCGCCGTCGGCGCCGGCGTCGACCTGCGGCATCCGCTGGCGCTCGGCGGTGGTGGTGTTCACCGCGAAGGCGTCGCCCACCGGCACCATGCCGCGGTCGAACAGCCGCGCGAAGACGCCGGCGTCGTCGCCGTCGGCGGCGGTCCAGGCGACGAGCACGTCGCCGGCGGCGTTGGCCGCCACCGCCGGCTGGCTGGCGCCGGCGCCGGCGAGCTCGATCTCCTCGCCGAGCGGGGTGCCGGCGGCGGTGAGCAGCCGGCCGCGCAGACCGCCGTCCTGGCCCTCCTGCCGCCAGACGACGAGCAGGCGCGACGGCGACAGCAGGGCGACCTCGGGCCCGTCGTTGAGCGGCCCGGTGTCGCCGTCGACCCGCCACTGCGGCCCGACCGGCGTGCCGTCGGCGGCGAAGCGCTGCGCCAGCACGTCGCGGCGGAGCGGCGACGAGGTGTGCATGAACACCGCGGCGCGGATGTAGGTCAGCTCGCGCGTCCACACCATCAGGAACTGGCCGCCGGGCAGCGGCGCCAGCGCGGCGTCGGTGTTGTGGACCCACCAGCCTTCGCCGGGGTTCGACGGCAGCGGCGAGTTGGCGACCAGCAGCCGCTGCGGCGCCACGCTCTCGCCGTGGGCGGCGACGGCGCGGCCCCAGAGGCCGGAGTTGAGGTTCTCCCACACGCTGAAGAAGCCGCCGGCGACGGCGACCACCTGCGGCTCGACGGAGCGGTGGGGGCTGGTGTCGGTCAGCGCGACAGCGTCGGCGACCGGCTGCGGCGCCGCCGCGGCGGGCGAGGCGACGGCGGCGGCGAGGGCGAGGGCGAGGGACAGGGCGAGGACGGGACCGCGACTTCTCGACATCGGACTCCTCCTGAAAGACGAATAAGACTCTGGGAGGAGCATAGCGCCGTCGCGGGGCGGCGGTCGAGACGGGGGCGTGTGTCAGACTTCCGCCCCTTCCGGGCCCGCGATCGGGCGCGCGCCCGGGTCGAGGACACCGACACGCATGAGCATCCGGATCTGGCCCGGTCGGCCCTACCCGCTGGGCGCCACCTTCGACGGCACCGGCACCAACTTCTCGCTCTTCTCCGAGGTCGCGGAACGGGTCGAGCTCTGCCTCTTCGACGCCGAGGGCCACGAGACCCGCGTCGACCTGCCGGAGACCACCGCCTTCTGCTGGCACGGGTACCTGCCGGGAGTCGAGGCGGGGCAGCGCTACGGCTTCCGCGTCCACGGCCCGTGGCGGCCGGAGGAAGGCCTCCGCTGCCTGCCGGAGAAGCTCCTCCTCGACCCCTACGCCAAGGCGGTCGAGGGCGAGGTGCGGTGGAGCGAGGCGGTCTTCTCCTACCGCTTCGGCGACCCCGACGGGCCGCCGAACCGCGACGACAGCGCGCCCTTCGTGCCCAAGGCGGTGGTGGTGGCGCCGGTCTTCGACTGGGGCAACGACCGACCGCCCGAGACGCCGCTCCACGAGACAGTGATCTACGAGGTTCACGCCAAGGGCTTCACCCGGCGCCACCCCGGGATCCCCGAGGAGCTGCGCGGCACCTACGCCGGGCTCGCCCACCCGGTGGCGATCGAGCACTTGAAGCGCCTCGGCGTCACCGCCGTCGAGCTCCTGCCGGTGCACCAGTTCATCCACCGCGGCTTCCTGGTCGAGAAGGGCCTCCGCAACTACTGGGGCTACGACTCGATCGGCTACCTGGCGCCGCACAACGAGTACGCGGCGGCGGGGCAGGCGGGGCAGCAGGTCGCCGAGTTCAAGCAGATGGTCCAGGCCCTCCACCAGGCGGGGCTCGAGGTGATCCTCGACGTGGTCTACAACCACACCGCCGAGGGCAACCACCTGGGGCCGACGCTGTCGATGCGCGGCATCGACAACCCGGCCTACTACCGGCTGGTGGCCGACGACCGCCGCCACTACATGGACTACACCGGCACCGGCAACAGCATGAACATGCAGCACCCGCACGTGCTGCAACTGATCATGGACTCGCTGCGCTACTGGGTGGGCGAGATGCACGTCGACGGCTTCCGCTTCGACCTCGCCGCCACGCTCGCCCGCGAGCTCCACGAGGTCGACCGCCTGGCCACCTTCTTCGACGTCATCCAGCAGGACCCGGTGATCTCGCAGGTCAAGCTGATCGCCGAGCCGTGGGACGTCGGCGAGGGCGGCTACCAGGTGGGCAACTTCCCGACCCTGTGGTCGGAGTGGAACGGCAAGTTCCGCGACACCGTGCGCGACACCTGGCGCGGCGAGGCCCAGACGCTGTCCGAGCTCGCCTCGCGGCTGACCGGCAGCTCCGACCTCTACGCCCACAACGGCCGCCGCCCCTACGCCTCGATCAACTTCGTCACCGCCCACGACGGCTTCACCCTCGCCGACCTCGTCTCCTACGACCACAAGCACAACGAGGCCAACGGCGAGGACAACAAGGACGGCGACTCCGACAACCGGTCGTGGAACCACGGCTTCGAGGGGCCGACCGACGATGCGGCGATCCAGGCCTCCCGCCGCCGCAGCCAGCGCAACTTCCTCGCCACCCTGATGCTCTCCCAGGGCGTGCCGATGCTCCTCGGCGGCGACGAGATCGGCCGCACACAGCAGGGCAACAACAACGCCTACTGCCAGGACAACGAGGTCTCCTGGTTCGACTGGGAGTCGGCCGACGAGGGACTCTTCGAGTTCACCGCCCGGCTGATCGCCTTCCGCCGCGACCACCCGACCTTCCGCCGCCGCCGCTGGTTCCTCGGCCAGCCGATCCACGGCGAGAGCCACGACCTCGCCTGGTTCGCCCCCGACGGCCGCGAGATGACCGACGAGGACTGGGAGGGCGGCGTCGCCCGCTCGCTGGGCGTCTCCTTGAACGGCGACGCCCTCGCCTCGCTCGACGAGCGCGGCGAGCGCATCCGCGACGCCTCGTACTTCCTCCTCTTCAACGCCGACCACCAGCCGGTCGAGTTCGTCGTCCCCGAACGCGACGACCTGCCGTCCCGCTGGCGCCGCCTCCTCGACACTGCCGAGGAGACGGGCTTCGTCGACGACGGCACGGTGACCACCGGCGGCCGGCTGCGCCTCGAGGGGTTGTCGCTGGTGGTGCTCGAGGCGCTGCCGGAGGAGGCGGAGGCGCCGGTCGGGTAGGATCGCCCGGCTCTCGTTCCCCGCTCATCGCTCGCGCTCGGGGGGCGGCCGGCCAGGCCGCGCTCGGGGCGCTGGAGGTCCGCAGATGAAGCCCGTCCGCCATGGCCCGATCCTCGTCGGCGCCGTCCTCGGCGCCGCCGCCGGCAGCGTCGCCCACCTGCTGCTCGCCGGCGACCCGGCGCTCGCCGCGGCGGTCGAGTACGTGGCGCGGCCGATCGGACAGATCTTCCTGCGCCTCCTCTTCATGCTGGTCATCCCGCTGATCTTCTCGGCGCTGCTCCTCGGCGTGGCCGAGCTCGGGGACCTCAGGAGCCTGGCGCGGGTGGGCTGGCGGACGCTGGTGATGACGGTGCTGGTGTCGCTGATCGCGGTGGCGCTCGGCATCGGCCTGGTGGCGCTCTTCCAGCCCGGCCGCGGGATGAGCCCGGAGCTGGTGGCGCGGCTCACCGAGGGCGCCGCCGAGCGGGCGTCGGTGGTGCTCGGCGGCGAGGCGCCGGCGACCGGCATGGACCTCCTGATCAACCTGGTGCCCTCGAACCCGGTGCGCGCCGCCGCCGACGGCGACATGCTGGCGGTGATGTTCTTCTCGGCGCTCCTCGGCGTCGGCGTGCTGCTGTCGCGGGGGGTGGCGGCGCGGCGGTTCCTCGGCGGCGTCGAGGGGCTGTTCGAGATCTCGATGCGGCTGATCGACCTCGTCATCCGGCTGGCGCCGATCGGGGTGGCGGCGCTCCTCTTCACGCTGACCGCCGAGCTCGGCTTCGAGGTGCTGGTGTCGCTCGGCCGCTACGTGGGGGTGGCGCTCCTGGCGATGGCGATCCACCAGTTCGGGGTCTACTCGCTGCTCGTCGCCACCCTCGGGCGGATGAGCCCGCTGGCCTTCTTCCGCGGCGTCCAGCCGGCGATGGTCACCGCCTTCGCCACCGCCTCGTCGAACGCCACGCTGCCGACCTCGCTCAAGGTCGCCGAGGAGAGCCTGGGGCTGCCCGGGCGGGTGTCGCGCTTCGTGCTCACCGTCGGCGCCACCGCCAACCAGAACGGCACCGCGCTCTTCGAAGGCGTCACCGTCCTCTTCCTCGCCCAGCTCTACGACGTGTCCCTCTCCCTGCCGCAGCAGATCGTGGTGGTGCTGGTGTGCGTCTTGGGCGGCATCGGCACCGCCGGCGTGCCGGCCGGCTCGATCCCGGTGGTGGCGATGATCCTCGGCATGGTCGGCGTGCCGGTCGAGGGCATCGGCCTGGTGCTCGGCGTCGACCGCTTCCTCGACATGTGCCGCACGACGCTCAACGTCACCGGCGATCTCACCGCCGCGGTCGTGAGCTCACGCGGCGAAGAGGGCGCGCCCGCGGCTCCCGTGGCGGACGCTCGCGTGGCC
>DATABP010000796.1:0-4128 GCA_036259515.1 Thermoanaerobaculia bacterium
CCGCCCGCGCCCTCTCTGGAGAGCATCCTTGACCGACCTCGTCCGCGACCTCCGCTTCGGCCTTCGGCAGCTCCTCGCCGCTCCCGCCTTCACCGCCGCGGCGGTGGTCTCGCTGGCGCTCGGGATCGGCGTCAACACCGCCGTCTTCTCGCTGGTCAACGGCTTCTTCCTGCGTCCGCTGCCGGTCGCCGAGCCCGATCGCCTGCTCGCCGTCTACACCACCGATCCGCAGACGCCGGGGCTCCTGCCGGTGTCGTGGCTCAACTACCTCGACCTCGAGCGCGGTGTCGCCGACGGCGGCGGCCCGCTGGCGGCGACCGCGGCGGTGCGGCCGCTGGCGGTGTCGCTGTCGGGCGGCGGCGGGGCGGCCGAGCAGATCCAGGCCGAGCTGGTCACCGGCGGCTACTGGGGGATGCTCGGCGCGGCGCCCCTCCACGGCCGCTTCTTCGGCCCGGAGACCGACGCCGAGCCGGGCGGCCACCCGGTGGCGGTGCTGTCGCACGGGCTGTGGCAGCGGCGCTTCGGCGGCGACGGCGGGGTGGTCGGCCGCACGATCTCCGTCAACCGCCGGCCCTACACGGTGGCGGCGGTGGCGCCGGCCGGCTTCCGCGGTCTCAACCTCCTCGCCGAGCCCGAGATGTGGCTGCCGGCCGGCCAGCGCGGCGAGCTGGCGAGCGGACAGATCGCCAGCTTCTTCGAGCTGCGCCGCGGCCTGATGATGTGGGTCTACGCGCGGCTCGCCCCCGGCGCCACCGCCGACGGCGCCGGCCGCGCGCTCGCCGCCCTGGCCGGCGAGCTCGAGCGGCTCCATCCCGAGGACAACGCCGGCCGATCGCTCGCCGCGGTGCCCGCCGCCGAGGCGGCGATCCACCCCGACCGCCGCGGCTGGTTCGAGCTCGCCGGCAAGGTGCTGATGACCGTCGTCGGGCTGGTGCTCCTCGTCGCCTGCGCCAACGTCGCCAACCTGCTCCTCGCCCGCGCCGTGGCGCGGCGCAAGGAGATGGCGGTGCGGCTGGCGGTCGGCGCCGGGCGCGGGCGGATGCTGCGCCAGCTCCTCGCCGAGAGCCTGCTCCTGGCGCTCGTCGGGGCGGCCGCCGGGCTGGCGGTCGGCGTCGTCACCCGCGAGGTCCTGTGGCGCTTCCGGCCGCCGCTGGTGCCGGCGGGGCTGGAGGTCGGGCTCGACGGGCAGGTGCTCGCCTTCACCCTCCTCGCCGCGCTCGCGACCGGCGTCCTCTTCGGCCTGGCGCCGGCCTGGGCGTCGGCGCGCACCGACCTCGTCACCGCGCTCAAGGAGGGGTCGTCGGCGGGTCCGGCGCGGCGCCGCCGGCTGCCGCTCGCCGAGGGCCTGGTCGTCGCCCAGGTGGTGCTCTCGGTCGTCGCGCTGGTCGGCGCCGGGCTCTTCCTGCGCAGCCTCGGCAACGTGCTGGCGCTCGACCCCGGCTTCGAGCGCGAGCGGCTGGCCTTCGTCTCCTTCGACCTCGGCGCCCAGGGCTACGACCGGCCGCGCGCCGAGGAGTTCTACCGGCGGGCGGTCGAGCGGGTGGCGGCGCTGCCGGGGGTGGAGCGGGCGGTGGTCGCGGCGCGCGGGCTCCTCGACGGCGGCGGCGTGCTGCGCGGTCTGGAGGTCGCCGGAGGGGCGGCTGCGGACGGTGCCGAGCAGGCGCCGATGGTGCGGCTCAACGCCGTCGGCCCCGGCTACTTCGAGGCGGTCGGCGTCGAGCTCGTCGCCGGCCGCGGCTTCGGCGAGGCCGACCGCGAGGACGCGCCGGCGGTGGCGGTGGTCAACGAGAGCGCCGCCTCGCGCTTCTGGCCCGGCGAGACGGCGATCGGCCGCCGCTTCCGCTTCACCGGCGAGGAGGTCGACCGCGAGGTCGTCGGCGTGGCGCGCGACGCCAAGTACGTCTCCCTGGCCGACGCGCCGCAGCCCTTCGTCTACCTGCCGCTGGCGCAGAACCACGTGCCGGCGGCGACGCTCCTCGCCCGCACCGCCGGCGCGCCGGAGTCGCTCGCCGAGCGGCTGCGCGGCACGGTGCAGGAGCTCGATCCCGAGCTGCCGCTCGTCCGCCTCGACACCATCGGCGCCTTCCTCCACGCCTTCCCGTCGGGCCTGCGCATGGGCAGCGTCTTCCTCGGCGTGTTCGCGGCGCTGGCCCTGGCGCTGACCGGCGTCGGGCTGGCCGGCGTCCTCGCCTACGGCATCGGGCAGCGGCGGCGGGAGATCGCGCTGCGGGTGGCGCTCGGCGCCGGCCGCCCGCAGGTGCGCCGGCTGGTGCTCGCCCGCGGCCTCGGGCTGGTCGTCGCCGGGCTGGCCGTCGGCCTCGCCGGGGCGGTGCCCTTCGCGCGCTGGATCGAGCGCTTCCTGGTCGAGGGCGATCCGGCCGATCCGCTCCCCTTCGCGGTGGCGGCGGCGGTGATCGCGGCGGTGGCGCTCGCCGCCGTGCTGGTGCCGGCGCGGCGGGCGACGGCCACCGACCCGGCGCTGGTGCTGCGCGACCGATGACCGCCGCTCGCCCGGCCGCCTGGCGCGCCGGCACCGGCGGCTACGCGCTCCTCTGGGGCGGGCAGGCGGTCTCCGAGATCGGCACCCGGATGACCACCTTCGCGCTGGTGTGGTGGGCGTGGGGGCGCACCGGCGAGGCGACGCCGCTGGCGCTCCTGATGTTCTTCGCCTCGGCGCCGGCGCTGCTGCTGTCGCCGTTCGCCGGCGTCGTCGTCGACCGGGTGAGCCGTCGCGCGGTCCTCTTCGCCAGCGACCTCGGCGCCGCCCTCGGCACCGCGGCGATCCTCGCGCTCCTCGTCGCCGGGCGGCTCGAGATCTGGCACGTCTACGCCGCGCAGGCGGTGACCTCCTGCTTCCAATCGCTCCAGATGCCGGCCTACCAGGCGTCGGCGACGCTGATGCTTCCGAAGTCGGCCTACGCGCGGGCGGCCGGGTTGACCTCGCTGGTCGCCTCGGCGGCGACGCTCGCCGGGCCGGTGCTGGCGGCGGCGCTCCTCGGGCCGATCGGCGTGGCCGGCGTGCTGGCGGTCGACCTCGCCAGCTTCCTGGTCGCCGCCGGCACGCTCGCCGCGGTGCGGGTGCCGCGGCCGCCGGCGGGCGACGAGGCGGCCCCGGCGCGGCGGCCGTCGATCTGGACGCAGGCGGCGGTCGGCTTCCGGCACGTCTTCGCCCGCCCCGGCCTCCTCGGGCTCCAGGGATCGCTCTCGGCCTTGAACCTCCTCCTGATGCTCGCCTTCGCGCTGATGGCGCCGATGGTGCTGGCGCGCAGCGGCGGCGAGGAGGCGGCGCTCGCCGGGGTCCAGGCGGCGCTCGGCGCCGGCGGCTTGGCCGGCGGCGCGCTGCTCGGCGCCTGGGGCGGTCCGCGGCGCAAGGTGCACGGCGTGTTCGGGGCGATGGCGCTCCAGGGGGCGCTGGGGGTGGCGCTCCTCGGCGTCGGCGGCAGCCTCGCGACGTGGATGGCGGCCGCCTTCGCGGTGACCTTCTTCACCCCGATCGTCAACGGCTCGAACCAGGCGATCTGGCAGCGCAAGGTGCCCCCAGCGCTCCAGGGACGGGTGTTCGCGGCGCGGCGGGTGCTGGCCCAGGTCACCGCGCCCGTCGCCATGCTCGCCGCCGGGCCGCTCGCCGACCGCGTGCTCGAGCCGGGGCTGGCGCCGGGCGGCCCTCTGGTGCCCCTCTTCGGCTGGCTGGTGGGCACCGGCCCGGGCGCCGGAATGGCGCTGACCTTCGTCGTCTGCGGCCTCGCCGGCTCCCTGGTCGGCTTCGCCGGCTACCTGCTGCCCGCGGTGCGCGAGGTCGAGGACCGGCTGCCGGACTTCGACGCCGCCTCGCCGGCGCCGCCGGCCACGGTGGCGGCCGCTCCCGTCGCGGCGGCCCCGGCGGCGCCCGCCGCCGAAGCCTGACCGCCCCTACTCCGCCGCCGCCACCGCGTGGAGGATGGCGTAGGCGGTCTCCGGCACCGCCACCGCTCCGTGGTTGACGACGAAGCGGTCGGCGAGCAGGTTGTAGACCTTGCAGGCCGCGAAGTCGTAGCCGCCGCCGACCGCCTGGAGCGGGCCCATCGACGCCTCGGGGGTCTTGAGCGCGCCGTTCCGGCCCAGGCCGCCGTAGACGTCGTCCGGCCCGCC